>CAYQMB010000085.1:0-12840 GCA_964418565.1 uncultured Bacteroidales bacterium
TTTACCAGCTTTTTAAACACTGAATTTTCATTTTCCTCATCTTCTTTTTCAATTTGAATGAAGATGGTTTGCACATCAGAAAAGGTTTTACCTTCTCCGGCATCCGGAACGAAATCCAGTGTTTTACTTGTCGGCGTGTAGCCAAATTCGTTGCAATACAAAAAGAGTGTTTTCATCTGTTTGAAATTTTTAGTTTACTGAAAATAAAAGAACTTAAAATTTCTTCACATTCAGGAACTCACATGAATTTGTTTTAATCATGTCCGTACGTATATTATTTGATTAAAAAAATACATGCTCGTTTCATTTCTTACAATCGAGTTTTTTAATAAAAATACTACTTATCAGGATAAAAGCCATATACAGTCCAAAAAACACGTGAAATCCCAGCCATCCAATCAATGCTCCGCCAAAGAGCGGGAACAACACGGGTAAAATGCTTCCGGCACCGGCAATACCTGTATACATACTACGGTTGTGAATGCTGCTGATTTCCAGCAAAACACCATTTATAATGATCTGATACAAACTGAGAAACATGCCACCGGCAAAAAAACTCACATAATAAACAAACAGAAATCCGGGAAACATCCAGGCCACCAATGGGAAAAACACCCCCAATGCAATCATGGCCTTCATCATGTTATGGTACCTGACCTTTTTAGCCCGGTAAAACAGCCACAAACCAGCAACAATCAACCCCAGGGTTTTTGCAATCAGCAAATTGCCAACAAATGCAGCATCCAGATTACGGAAATCCCGGGCATAAAGCAGCACAAAGGGTAAAATCCCGTAACCAAGACCAAGGGTATTAATGCTAATCAAATAATATTGCAGTCTTTTATCAGAACGCAGTTCCTTATATACATCAGAGAATTTTTGCTTTACAGGCTTAAAGTCTTTTGGGATAAACTCACGTATAGCCCAAAACCCGAGGCTTGCCAAAAACAAGAATCCGGCAGCATAAGCAAACACATGGGAATAGTTCGCCGGGTATTCATGTCGGCTGAGCACCTCGCGGACAAAGAAAGCAGAACCAAAAATACCTGCACTGGAAATAATCTGTTTGAGGGAGAAAAATTGCTTTCGCCTGCTGTCACGAATGGATTTACCCAGAATATCCGTAAAGGAAATGTTAGCAAACGCCCCGCTGAGTGAAAAAACACTAATGATAATGAAAATCAGAGCAATAATCCAGGAGGGATTAATCTGACCAAGACTAAAAAACAACACGGCAATGGCAAGCAAGGCAAAAATTCTCAGGTTAATGCCTGTCAGCAACCATGGCTTCTTTCGACTTACACCCGATAATGCCGGGGCAAAAAAGAGTTGTGAAAACCGCGAACCGCCGATCATAATGGCCGTCAGCAAGCCGACATGCACCTGTGTGCCACCCGAATTTAACAACATAGCCGGAATTACGGTATCAACATCCATAAAGTTTTTGGCTATGGCCAACAGGGATGCATGCCAGATGAAAGCATAAAAGTTACGGCGCGATATGGCTTTATCCACAGATTTCATTAGAGTTTTAAAGCGTTGCTTTTCGGATTCACAGCATGCGTTTTTGCTTCCAGTACAATTTTTTCAGCCTTGATATCAAGCAGGCTTATCACTTTTTTTACATCGTTAACCGGGACAATAACGGGTAAAAAATATTCTGAAATAATGCGGATATTTTTTCCAAAAAACCGGGATACCACACAGTTAACATCTTCTTTTTTTAACAGGTCGGCAATGTTACGACCCTTCTCAGGATTACCATGCTCCCCTTCATCATCGTTGCGATGTTGATTGGGAATGCTTTTAACAAAGCGCAGTCGCCCGTCAGAAAAACGGTAAATCAAAAACTTTTCTGATTCACCAAAATGGTTTTCCGGCAATTTCAAATCTTTGGTAAGAGCAATTGCCAATTTAAAATTCGCCTCCATATCTTAAATGTTTTTAGTTATACGTGTTTGATGTCCGTTGAGTGACAATGAGGGCATTCCTGCCTGTCATCCGGATGATTAATGGTAAAACGGGTGTTGCAGGCATTGCAGATATACCATTCATTATCGAACCAAACATTGCCGTAAACCGTTTTTATCTCTTTTGCCTCCACAAAAGCCCTGGCAATTTTCCGACGTGCGGTTTCATATATCCGGGCAAAGGTTGCTCTTGAAACTCCCATTAACACACAGGCTTCCTGATGTGTCATCAGCTTATAATCTGCCAGCTTGATGGCCTCGTATTCTTCATAAAGAAGTTCCACACTTCCCTCACAATCATCGGTACAGCCGTACGGCTTAAATCCCATAAAAACGGGAGGTGCTACAACTTTTTTCAGGCTTGGTTTTCGTGGCATGTTTATTTTAATTAAGATTCATTCTATGCAATAATAATGAGAATATTCTAATTATACAAATAAAATTTTGAGTAAACCAAAAAAACCGTCTGCACAGAGACGGTTTTATTTGGTAGTTTTATGTGGTTATAAGCAGCGACTTATAAATCTTTTTTCGCCAGATAAAAGTCGACCATATCGTAGGTGCTTTTTTCGCGTTCGTCCATGGCATCCAAATCAGTCGGTGGAGGTACAATAACCTTGTCACCGGGCTGCCAGTCAAGTGGCAATGCCACACCATGCTCATCAGAAGTCTGCAATGCTTTCAGCGCCCTCAGAATTTCATCCATATTACGTCCTACATTGAGGGGATAATACATGATCAGGCGGATGGTGCCCTTTGGGTCAATAAAATATACGGCACGCACAGCAGCAGTTTCGTGCTCATTGGGCTGAAGCATTCCATAAAGTTTTGAAACTTTCATGTCAATGTCCGCAATGATGGGAAAGCGGAAGTACACACCAGTATTTTTCTTCACATTGTTTACCCAGGCCATATGCGAGTGAATACTGTCAATACTGAGGCCCATCAGTTTGGTATTAAGCGCATCAAACTCTTCCTGCCGCTTGGCAAAACCCGACATTTCAGTGGTACATACCGGTGTAAAATCTGCAGGATGAGAAAACAGTACAACCCAGCTTCCTTTGTTATAATCTGAAAATTTCAATTTTCCGGTTGTAGTTACTGCTTCAAAATCCGGTGCTTTGTCGCCTATTCTAGGCATTGGATTAATGTTCATTTCTTCGTTTTCCATTTTGTTTAATTTTTTATGTGTTGTCAAATTCAATTTCAAAAGCAAATATACTACACAAAACACCATAAGTCAAATTGATATTTTTTATATTTGTCATAGATTTTATTGATATGACATTTGTACAATTGAATTATATCCTGGCCATTGAGCAGTATCAAAGCTTCCAGAAAGCATCGGAGGCTAGTTTTGTTACGCAGCCTACCTTGAGTATGCAGGTGAAAAAGCTGGAAGAAGAACTTGAAGTCATTATATTCGACCGCAGCATTCATCCTGTACAACCAACCACTGAAGGAAAGCTTATTCTGGACAGGGCTCGTGACATCATACGTCAGCACGACGAGCTCATGGATACAGCTCTGAGCTTTCAAAAAACCCTTGTGGGAAGCATCAGGCTGGGAATTATCCCGACAATTATTCCCTACCTCACCTACCGGTTTATACCATGGTTTCGCGAGAAACACCCACGCGTCAAACTGTTCATTGAAGAGCTGGTTACCGATGATATTGTTGCAGGCTTACGGCGCGGAGAGCTGGATGCTGGTATTATGGCCACACCTGTGTATGAAAAAGGCATTGTTGAAGATGCGCTGTATTATGAGGATTTCACAGCTTATGTTTCCCCCCGACACCACTTACATGAATTTGACAAACTCAATTCGTTTCAAATCACCACAGACGGGTTATGGCTATTGAAGGACGGGCATTGTTTCCGGGATCAGATTATCAACTTATGCCATACCGACAAAAATCTGGTAGAAAAGTACGATGTGGAATTCCGCACGGATTCTTTCAACAGCATTTTCAGATTGATTGATACTGAAGGAGGCTACACGCTGGTTCCGAAATTAGCACACAGTGATCTGAGTCAGCGGCAAAAACATCATCTGCGTTATTTCAACCCTCCGGTTCCACAGCGAGAAGTAAGCTTATGCTCACGAAAGGGGTATCCCCGACACAGCTTACTTGATGCCTTAAAATCCAGCATAAAAAGCAATGTTCCCAAATTTATGCAACAAGCCAGGGGTGAAATCATCCCGATAAACGAACCACGGACGGCATAGAAAACCGTTAAAATTGCATTTCCGAACGGACAAAACCCAAATGAACTTTATCAGCATTTCATGGTTTGCATGGGTGAGGGATTTTTGGCATTTTTATTGTTTCACTTTGAATAAAATTTTATGAGAATTAAGGTATTGACATTGGTGGCACTTCTATTACTTGCAGTTGCAGGATTGTCACAGGAAAACGTAAAGAAAGCAACAGGTTCGGCACAAGTGCAGTGGATGGATATGGAAACGGCTTTGGAGATGCAGAAAGAACAACCCCGGACCATTTTTGTGGACTTATACACTGACTGGTGTGGCTGGTGCAAAAAACTGGATAAAGAAACCTTTAGCAATCCAACAATAGCCAATTACCTGAACACCCATTTTTATCCGGTAAAATTTGATGCTGAAGGCAATGACACAATTGATTTTCATGGTAAAACATACACCAACAAGGGCAAAGGCAGGCGCCCGACACATGAGCTTGCTTTATTGTTAACAAACAACAAGCCTTCTTACCCTACAATGGTATTCATTGATGAAGACGGGAAACCAAACAAAATCAGCGGGTATATGGATGTTCAGAAGCTGGAACCGATACTGGTGTATTTCGCGGAACGTATATACAAAACATGCCCCTACAAAAATTATCACAATGCATTTAAAGCACTCTATCGGCCAAAAGATAGTGTGAATATTGATTTAACCGGGCAGGTAAACTGGTTAACACTGCAAGAGGCAATGGCTCAGCAGTTAAACGATGGCAAAAAAATAATGATTTTATTTTATTCCGATGTCTATCAAAACGTATCATCAAACCTGACCAAAAATGTGATGGTAAAAGATCCCCGCTTATCAAGCTACATCAACAAGAATTTTCATCCGGTATTGTTTGATGCAGGCAGAACAGACACCATCACCATGTTCAATCAGACTTTTATCAATCAACAAAAAGCACCCGGTTTTCCTCATCAGTTTGTAATTGCACTGCTTCAGAATAAAGTGATTTTTCCCTCGATTGTGTTTATGGATGAAAACAGCCAATTGCTGGCACCCATACAGGGATTTTTTCCAAAGACAACACTTGAGCCTTACCTGCACTTTATCGCAGAAGATGAATTTAAGGAAACCGACTGGCAGACATATTACAAACAATTTGACGGAAAAATCAAAGTGGCATCTTCTGAAGCCTCAGGAAATGCCAAAAATAACTAGGTTTGGTTTAGCCTGGTGGACAACTCATACTACCCTGATAATTGATACTACCCGCAAAAGGGTCAATTTCGTTATTCAGGTTGACAATGCATGTGTTTGAACCGGCTGGCATCAAAATGATCAAATATTTCAAGCTGAATATCTGTGGCATTGATCCCATTGATAACATGCTATCGACTGCAAAATCGCAACCAGCGTAAAAACCACCGGATTTTACAAGCTAAATTATTCATTTTCCGGGTATTTCTGTATCTTGAGAAATGGGTTATTGTTCGCAAAATCAGACAAATTTTTACTCGAAAAACGTCCGAAAACGCATCATAAATACAACCAATGCACTATAAACGCTATGCATTAAAGCTATTCCCATACTTCTATACATCATAAAGAGTCCCGAATACCTGTCTATCTAACTTTGTTGTTAATGTTTCGTTAATGAACCCCCAACGATGTGTTAAAGATTGAAAAGATTTTTCACAATCACAAATTTTTCTGATAAAAATCATGATATAATTAAAAAATAAAAGGAGGGGCAGGCTGAAAACCCCCTATTTTCCTGGCTTTATGCCTGTTGAATCGCTTTCAAAAAGGATATCAAATGTGTAATCCGTTTTTAATTCTACCAGTTTGAGTTGAAGATTAATTAAAGCTCTGTCTGAATGAGTATATAAAAACCGCCAATCCATCGATGTACCTGTGATAATTCCGGAGCGCGCAAGGGCTTCTTTAAGCGAAGTCCCGTGATTCAAAGCAACAGGAAACAGCATATTGGCAATATCCATTCCAATGAATGCATATTTTTCGGGTTCATCCCTGAAAACGTCTCTGTATTTCCGAATCAAATCAAAGGAAGTGCTGTCGTTATAATTGATAAACTGAGGGGTGATGTAAGTAAAATGAACTTTTTCGTAAGACTCCAGGGATACATAATCCTGCTCCAGCCACTGTTCAGTACCGATCAGCCGGATTTCTTTATCCTTGCACTGGTACAATCCGTTCATCAGGGCATTGATGAATATTTTACCAGACGACACTGATATCACCAGGGTAGTATCGTTTTCATCCATCATTTTGTGCAAATGCTCATGCTCACCCCTTGTAAACGGACTTACCTGTATATTGAGAAAAGCCCCCTGCCCTCGTTGTTTAAAATAGGTTTCAAAAACAGACTCAATATGGTTTGCTCTGTCAGCATCTTTTTCAGTGCCATTATGCACCAAAACAACGGGCATACCAGTTTGAAAAACATAACTGGCCATGAAATTGTACTGAATTTCCGCACTGGGTTTAATGCTTATCAGGCTTTTGCTGGCAAAAAGATCATGCTTATCAGGAGAAACCGAAGCAAGCAAATTGATGTTTAAAGAGTCAGCGTACCTCAATGCCGGTTTGATGCAGTTATAATTTACCGGTCCGATGATCACATCAGGACTAAATTCCAGCTTTTGGATAATTTGCTTTGTTGCCTGAACACTGCCTTTGTTATCATATACATGCAGATTTATCTTTTTATCGCCGATGTCAAGTGTATCCAGGCCCAATAATAATCCCTGATAAAAACGTATCATAGAAACGGAGCCATTGTGCAAAACAGGCTGTTTGTTCTCCTTTTCCAGCTTTTCTACAAACGCAAGGTTTTCGCTGGCATTAAACGGCAGGATAACAAGGATATCAAGTTCGTCAATGCCAGGGATATCAATGCTGTCCTCAAAAGCTGAAAGCAGGCTGTCGGGCGGTTCAAAACGGATGCTGTCGGGAAAAAATGCCGTATCTTTCTGAACATTGGCCTTGACATTACCATCTGACTCCGGAAACGTAGCCACAAAGCGGACTCGTCTGCGCGGAATCTTGATTACTTCGCCCACCCATATATCCCGTTCTTTTAACGCCGGGTTTTCATCCGTAATCAGATCGATTTTAACATTGTATTTTTTACTGAGGCTGTATAATGTTTCTTTTGGTTTTACGGTATGATACAGGTATTTGGATGAATCCATCCTGAACTCGGGATCGCTGAAATCCACTTTTTCCGTTTGCATGGCATGCCGCGGAATGATAATGGTATCTTTTCGCCTCAGCCCTTTGTCCTCAAGCCCCGGGTTGGCTTCATATATTTCCTGAATACTAACATCGTAGCGCTTTGACAAGGAATACAAGGTATGCTTTCTGCGTATGCGGACAATGTGATATTCAGACGTATCAACCACGGGTGTTTGCTGATCTGCTTTTAATGGTTTCACTGGTATTTTAAGTGTTTGTCCGGCTTTGAGGCCTTCGCTAAGCTCCGGATTGTGCACCATCAGTTCTTTTTCTGTAACGCGATAAGCTTTGGATATGGAATACAATGTCTGCCCATTTTTTACCTGGTGCAGGTAAAATTTCTCCCCGTTAAGCATGATTTTTTCGGAAGAGACTGGGATTTCCGGGGATTCGTTCTGTGCTGGCAAATAAGCTGATGCCAACAGAACAAATGCAAACAGACAAAAAATTCTTTTCATAGTAACCATTTGATATAACACATACAAATGTACGAATTACCCTCAATAAATCAAAAAGCCTGCCAATGCCGCAGCAATTGACAAGCTCTTTTTTAGCTGTTGTATAGGGAATTTGAATTAGTTTACTCCAACTGTCCAGCCTGAAGTCCAGCCACTGCCGGACCCAATATTGCTGTCACTCTCAAAATAAGCGTCAACATCAGATGCATTGATCCCACCGCTAAATACTGTTGAAGCATAAGCATTTACAGCACCAAGCACAACATTATCACTGGCTTCAATTTTTTGATTCTCATCAACATCAGGTCCGTTGGGATCATCAACTTCCTGGCCATCCTGAATGATGGTGGAAACGGAATATTTGATTGCCATATCAGAAACATCATCTGAAACATGGGCATAATCAACATTCAGCTCATTGTTATTCAGGTTTGTAAGGGTCTGATTGTGTTCAACGTGAATGCTGCGTTTGGCAAAACCGGTAACAATGAGGTTGTGGATACTGGCTTTGGTTCCTTCGCGGAGTTTCATGCCGTATGTACCATCAAAACCGGCACCCAAAAGGCTTACATTGGAAAGCACGGGAGCAGAGTAGGGTGTAGCAGTGTTATCGCTTTTGCTGTTGTCGCCTTCAATGCCTCGGTCGCCATCTGTACCACCCTGATTAGCCAACCAGTACTGACCTTTACCGCGCCATCCTTCTGTCCAGTCAAAGGAGTCGTCTTCAGAATGTGAGGAAACGAGATAGCTGGCGTTTACTGTACCCCCAAAAAATTCAAAGCCATCATCAGCACCTTTGTAAGACTGCAGGTGGTCGAGTGTTGTACCATTGCCAAGGGCATAAAATGCAAATCCGTTGGCTTCATGCTCTTCATCAAAAGCAATACCGGAATATTCCAGCCGAACGTACTGCATGATGCCGGAATCATCATTGTCATTGGAACCGCCATACGTGGCATTACCAACCTCAGATACTCCGGTGCCACCTTCGGCATTGATGGTAGCATTACCACACACCATAATTCCGCCCCAGTCTCCGGGAGAAGGAGCAGATGCATTGGAGGTGAAAACAATCGGACTTGATGCTGTCCCCACGGCGTGAATATCAGCACCCTGTTCGATGAGCAGGTAAGAAACTTTTGAAGCATCAGCCTTAATGGTAACCCCCTCGTTGATTGTCAGGGTAGCACCTTCTTTAACATGGACAGCACCATCAAGCTGGTATGTGCTGTTTGCAGAAAGGGTAACATTTTCGGTAATGTCACCCCACAAGCGTGTGCCGTCTAAACCACCAGTGGGATCTTCTTCCTCTTCTTCTTTACAACTGGAAGCAAAAACCAGCAAAGCGGCCATAACAGCCATAAGCAAAATTGACATTCTGAAGTTCTTCATTTTTTCCATTTTAAGATTAACATGTACTTATTTTTCATTTTTAAATGTATAAGCCACTCCAAGTTTAAACCATGCACCGGTTTTGTAACGATTGATTTCTGCGCTGCCGGTTTTAATATAATCCTGATCCCCGTTACGGGCAACAATGTCCTGAACAAATACTTTCTCTTCATTAAGGATGTTGTTTACAGCAAAGCTGATGCTCCATTGATCATGGATACGTGTTTTAATTTGTGCGTTCAGGCTGTTAAAAGGCAGTTCATATACATCCCCTTTTCCTCCGTCACCCACGGCATAAATCCGTTTTCCAAATACGTTATAAATCAGTGAGACATCCGATTCAAGATTATCATTATCCCAAAACCGCCAGGTAATATCTGCATTAATCAGATAAGGGCTTGCCCCTTGCATGGCATGTGTTTTAAATGTATTTGACGAATTTTCATCAATTTCGATTTGCGTGTATATGTAGGATGCATTCACACCCATTATCAGGTCTGACAACAGCTTTTTCCTAAACTCCATTTCCAGACCAAACACTTGTCCCCTTTTTGCATTCCTGTACGTGTATTCCGTTCCACCACCCTGATTCAGGGAAATTCGCTCAATCGGTGAACGAAGCATCTTACCGTAAGCAGCAAAAGTAAACAGCTCACCGGGCCGTGGAAACAATTCGTATTTCACATCAGCATTGTAGTTATCAGCGTTTTGGATATCAGCATTACCAAAGGTAGTAGCACTACCATATGAAGGCCTGTAGCGAAACGGCGCCATTTCAAGAAAGCCTGCCCTTGTTATGGTTTTGCTCAGGGCCATGCGCAGATTGGATTTATCATTGACTGTATATTTTGCATCCACTGCCGGGAAAAAATCCAGGCCGGATATGGTTCCCTCCCTTGGTCGGGTATCAAAGTAAACCACCGTTTGCTCTGACAATTCCGCTCGCAGCCCAAGGTTGACAAGCAGCTTTGGTGTAAGGCTGTAATTCAATTCCAGCCAGGCAGCAGCCACATTATAGGCAGCATCGTAACTGTCCCGGTTTTGTGTGTTGTTTTTGATGGATATGGATGAATCGGCAAAAGCCTGATCGTTAATAAGCCTTGTAACATCTATGTTATTCGGATCCGGTTGCAGAATTCCATTTTCCGGCTGAGCCACACCTGCCGGCACATCAGAAATAGCATCCACATTGTAAAAATACACATGCGAATTAAAATCCCTGTTTTTGCTTAACACCTGTAACCCGCCGTTTAGTTTCTTTTTGATGTGCATATTCGGATCATTTTTAAAATCGTAAGAAAACCTGACAGAGGCAGCCAGTGTACTATCCAGCATGTTGGAAAAATAACGGAGGGTTTCGCCCTGGTTGAGTGTAAACAGACTATAATGCGTGTAAGCTGTCCCCTCGTTGTTGATGGCTTCATTTTCTTCAAATACAACCCCGCGCCGGTCAGGCTCAGAGCTTTTGGCTTTTGACAAGGCTGCATCCCAGGAAATGCTGATGCGTTTATTTACCTTATGCTCACCTATCAACTGAGAGGAGAAGAGACGATGATCACGATACATCATAGTCCGGACAAAAAGATCGTACCCTTCGCCATCGAAACCGTTTTTGTCAATGAGAACATCTTCGGTATTGTTCAGGTAGATGATATTCCAGGAAAGCTGATTGTCCCCTTTGCGCCATGTGAGCCCGGCAAGGTTTGAAAATGCAGAAGTTGAGGCAAATTCGTTAAAATCGAAAGCTTTCAGGATGGTACCATCGGCTTTAAGCACAACATCCCGGCCCGTCAGAAATGATTTACCTTTCCCGTAGGAGCTGGCAAACACTGCTCCCAGCATATGGCCATTGCCCGGATTCCATGAATTTCCGCCTGATATGCCAAATTCAAAATCCGGTACAGCATTAACATCCTTATAAGCAAAGCTGGTTGAAAAGGGATTTTCATTGAAATAATACGTCGTGTTGATTTCATTGACACCTTCCAGGGCATCCGGTTGTGAAGCAATACGTTCGTTAAGGTTAAATCCGGCATGTGACCCATTGGGAGATTCAGGCATCCTAAACGACTGAAAACTTGTTTGCGTGTTGGCACCCGAGCTGACTTTCAGATTTATAAACCCATCTTCGGGATAATCTTTTGTCCGAATGTTTATCAGAGCCCCTGAATAATCAGCAAAATTTGATGCAGTAAAGGTTTTATTAATGTCAATGGTGCTGATGACATCCAGAGGGAACAAATCAAGGGGTAGCAGTCGCTTGTCCGGATTTGGAGAAGCCATGGCAATGCCGTTAATTTCCGTTTTGTTGTAGCGGTCGCCCAGTCCTCTCACAAACAGGGATTTTGATCCCTGCATGGAAATACCGGTAACCTTTTTTACACCGTCAGCTGCATCTGACACGCCTTTCCGTGATAATTCCTGCGCCCCGATGCTTTCCTGTATTTTTTCGGCCTTTTTCTGCTCCATAAGCAATAGGTTTTCACTTTCCCGGTTGGCCTTAGCCTGAACCTCCACCTGCTCGAGGGTTGTAACAGCTTCTTCGAGCCGCACATCAAGCTCGCGTTTTTCACCGGCCTTCAGCTTAATATTAAACTCCTGTGGCGCGTAGGATATAAATGAAATCTTTAGCGCAATTTCACCGGCATCGCATTGCAGTATGTAATTGCCATCAAAATCGGTGATGGTTCCGGTTCCGGTTCCGGGCACAAACACGTTGGCCCCGATGATGGTCTCTCCGGTTTTTGCATCGGACACTGTCCCTACAACAGTGGCTTCCTGGGCATTCAATCCTGAAAGCATTCCGATTATTATTCCTATTGACACAAACAGCTTTTTCATAACACCGGCAAATGTAGGCTGCACACTTTAACCAAAGTATAAAGCAGAGTTACGATAAGTTTAAATGTCAGATGCCTTGCCTGAATAGAGATATCAACATCAGCTTGCTCATCACAGGCATTAACAGAAGTGTTTTCAACAATTATATGCCTGAAATCCCAGGGATTTTTATTAACGCTAACTTAATTTTAGTTTAATCATAAGTTTGCTTAGGAATGATAAACTGCAGCTTTAACTAAAAAGCTCGTATTAATGGCAAAAAGTACAATTCTACTGGTAGATGACGAAACGGACATTCTTGAATTTTTATCCTACAACCTGGAAAAAGCCGGCTTCACTGTTTTCACCGCTACCAACGGCAAAGAAGGGATTCGAAAAGCCAGGGAAATCAAACCTGAAATGATCATTCTGGACATCATGATGCCGGAAATGGACGGGATTGAAACCTGTGATAAAATGCGAAATGACCCGGATATTAAACATACTGTAATTCTTTTTCTGACAGCCAGAAGTGAGGACTATTCACAGATTGCAGGTTTTGATGCCGGAGCTGATGATTATGTTTCAAAACCCATCAACCCACGGGTTCTGACTAGTCGTGTAAAAGCTTTACTGAAACGCAAACATACAGACAATAAGGTGCAAGCTGAACAATCTTCACACAAAACCATCATCATTGACAAAGACAAATATGAAGTCAGGAA
>CAYQMB010000086.1:0-2437 GCA_964418565.1 uncultured Bacteroidales bacterium
GCTAATGCTGATGTTCTCATTTAGTTGCAGGCTGATGACAGCATTTTCTGCCAATATGGTGCCTTCGTTGCTGTAATTGATCAGCAGAGCTGTCTGGTTGCAGACGGATAATGCCTCCCCGGATACATCCACATTGAGCATGGGGCAGTCAATGGTGGAAATCAAAGCAAAATCATTGCCCGTTTCTTCCTGCCCTATGGATGAGATGTTCACCTCATGTGAACCGCTGGCCGGAAAGAGAATGTCGAACAGGGGCGGAACCACCGGTGTAATGGTGTAATCTCCCCACAGTAACGGCAAACTGTAAAACCCATCGCTGTTGCTCATGGCAACAAAATCATCAGGATCGGATTGCACCATAACATTGGGTAAGGGCAAATCCAGGCTATCGTAATAGCCATCTTCATTGGTATCATAAAAAATGGTGCCGTTTGCCATGCTGCCGGTATTGAAACTATTGCCTTTGAAAAACACGCCGGAATCATAAACGGCATCACCTGCATCGCCTATGGCCAGCTTAATGTGGTAAGTTTCACCTTCCCACAGGTTGGCTTCGGCTACCAGGGGAATGCTGGCTCCGTCATATTCCATATCGTTGTTGTATGCCAGACCTTCACCACCGCTGCCTTCTATTGATCCAACATAATATTCGCTGTTGTTGTACACATTGTCAATAGTAACAGGGTCTCCATTTGGTAAAGTTGCAATGTTTATAGCATTATTGGAATACTGGCCGTTGATGCCGGGGCCTGAAAGAAAGAAGCCAAACACATCGTTGAATGAGCTATTGGCAAATTCCGGAAATTCTTCAGAAGCAAAAATGTATTCAAATTCCATGAAGTTGTCATTGGCCACGAAATCAAATTCAATGATGGTTGCATCGTTTACGGTATAGGATGGAATAAGCGCCTGCAGGTCAGGATCAGAGCCACCCGAAGTGCTTGCTCCTTCGCTTACCGCATCATCCGGACCTACTGCCAGCGCTGCATCACCGCTGGTCATAATAAGGCCATTGTAAAAATCCGTATCGCCAATATTACCAAGATAATAACCGCAACTGATGGTATCACCTGTATACGCAACGTTGGATGTCTGTACGCTGTTGTTGAGCAATACCTCACTTACCAGTTCCGGTATGGTATAGGTTTCCTGGTCAACAATAAAGTCCTTTTCAGTGCTGAGGGCTGCGTGTTCACTGACAGTAATATCAACGGAAATGTTCTCTGTTTTTTGGGAGAACCACAGGCGGATAATGACCGTTTCACCGCCGGATACCTGTGATTGATGTATTTTGAATGTGCCGTCTGACCTGTGTAAAATGCTGTGATTTAAAGCTTGTAAGTCGCCTTTTCCTGCATTGTAAGCTGCCATGCCTGCAGTCATGCTTTCATCAGGGAAGCGAAGGTGAACGTGGGCATCCTTATTTTCCGGCATAGCGAAGCGAAAATAATAATTCTGATTGTAATAATGCCGCAGGTTATGCTTGTAATCAAGTTCAACATTTCGTACAGGGTTCAACTGAAATCTCTCAAAACTGACAGATGATTGTGTCAGCAGTTCAGTTGCGTGTTCAGGAAGGGTTGAAAGTGTACGGGTTTTTTCCTGTGCAAATACGGACAGGCTTGTAATAATACAAAGGCTTAAGAGCAGTAAGTTTTTCATGGCAATTTGTTTTTTTAAGATGGAAAATATCTCACAATGTAACAAAAAAAATGATACAGGTCAAGTTTATTTGTTGGCAGATTGGACTTTAGGTAGGATCACTGTCAATCATTATGCGAACATCTTTTCCGGCAGAAGACCTGGCAAAACCAAATACAATTTTATGCAAAGCGGCTTTGCGGGCTTTAAGGTTTTTGTCTTTGGGCAAACGAACCTGAATAAAGCGTCGGTATTGTCCGGCTTCTTTTTCCACTACAGGTATAGCAGGCTCAGCAACAAACAAATCAAGCTGGTATTTCAGTTCTTTGTACAACAGGCGGGCACGTTTTTCCAGCTTGTATTCCACCGGGCCTTTCAGGTGGATATGGATCAGATGCACGAAGGGCGGATAATGCAGGTTTCTTCGCTCCTGCAATTCATAACTTATCATTTCCCGGTATTGATGACGTATCAGGCTGTTAAGTATGGGATGATCCGGAAAGGAGGTCTGAATCAGAACCAGCGCATCCTGATGATGCCGTCCGGTACGTCCGCTGACCTGCTCCAGCATTTGATAACCACGTTCAAACGCTCTGAAATCCGGGAAATTCAGCATCTGATCGGCATGCAAAACGGCTATTAACCGGACATTGAGAAAATCCAGTCCTTTGGTAATCATTTGGGTGCCTACAAGTATGTCGGTTTTGTGCTGTTCGAAATCGTTGATGATTTTACGGTAGCTGCTGCCTGAGCTCATGCTGTCCTGGTCAAACCGGGCAATGCGGGCTTCAGGAAA
>CAYQMB010000086.1:2537-4110 GCA_964418565.1 uncultured Bacteroidales bacterium
TCCGGATGAAAATCTCCCTGCATTACTTTACGTTTTCGTGCATGGTGGATGTCAAGCAGTTTTATATCCGGCATAGGCATATCGCGGTAACGCTGATTCAGCTCTACCATCTGATATTTTTCTTTCAGGGCATTGTAATACGATTCACCGCTGGGTGTGGCACTACCCATCAGAAGGGGAATGTTGTTTTGCCTGGCAATCATCACGGCTACATCTCTGGCATTATAACGCGGTGCAGGCTGAAATTGCTTAAAGCTGCTGTCGTGCTCTTCATCCACAATGATCAACCCCGGGTTCTTAAATGGGATAAATACGGCTGAGCGGGCTCCCACCACCATCTTCGTATGCCCCGATCTGATGGTTTCCCAGAGGTGCAGCTTGCTTTTTCCGGAAAATTTGCTGTGAAAAACATCCAGATCTGATCCGGTGCTTTCACGCAAACGTTCAATGATCTGGGTGGTCAGAGCAATCTCGGGCAAGAGATACAATACTTGTTCACCGCGCTCTACCGTTTCTTTAATAAGGTGAAGGTATATCAGGGTTTTCCCGGACGATGTTACACCGTGTAGCAGGCAAACCTTACCTGCATCAAAACCGGCCTTGATTTCTGCCATGGCCTTTTTCTGATGCTCATTCAGTTCAGACAGACCAGAAAAATCAAACGTCTGGTTTTCCGGTGATTTTTGACGCTGAATTTTCTCTATCCAGCCGGCATCTCTCGCTTTTTTCAGACTAGCCTTGCTGACGCCCGGGTTTTTATCTGCCAGGGATTCTTTTAGTTCGTTATGATCAATGAAGTAATCCAGAATTTTTTTCAGGGCAGGGGAGCCACTCAGGTCATCGCGTTCTTTTTTAAGCTGACTTACCGGCAGTTTAGGCTTAAGAATTGTTTCAGACTGTCCCAGATGTGAATGATAATCCATCGATTCAATCGCATTCGGATGTTCGATTAGCAGCCTGCTGGTGGTTTTATTGCCGTAGGTTTGCAGCAAATGTTTGAGATTTATCGCATTATCCTTTTCCAGACCGGGCATGAGTTTTTCCATTTCCGGAATATCCACATCCTGGTTAAAGCGAATAAAAACGTCATCAAAGTTTCTGAAATGCGAAGGTATGGCAGCTTTATATACATCGCCCACATGGCAGTGATAATAAAAGGCAATCCATTCCCAGAGTTTCAGGTTTTCCTCCGGAACAAAGGGGATTTCATCCGGGATGCCAAGCACCGGCTTCAGCGAGCGGTTGGTTTTTGTATCCTGACGGATTCGCCGGATGATACCGGTATGTATACGTGACTTTCCAAGGGGTACAATAACCCGTGAACCCGGCTGAGCTTTTTTTGCCATGGATTCTGACATGGTATAAGTGTAATACACCGGCAGAGGCACGGGCAATATAACTTCAGCCAGAAGCATGCCTAGTAGTTGAGGGTTTTTAGCAGGGCCAACAGGGACTTGTCCGCTTCTTTGTGGTGTTTTATGGTTTGTGATAAGGGAACGTAATCTACGCTGCGGCGGTTGAGACCTACCATTATGCTTCGCTGATCCTCCAGCAGGGCCTCCACGGCAGCAAC
>CAYQMB010000086.1:4210-12479 GCA_964418565.1 uncultured Bacteroidales bacterium
TTGTCAATGGTTCCGGGTATTCCGACAATGGGAAAATCGAACTCCTCAGAAAAGATGCGGGCACCTTTGAATGTGCCATCACCACCAATGACAACCAAAGCCTCAATGCCGTGTTCCACCAGTTTGCGATAGGCAGAGTAACGTCCTTCTTTTTCGTGAAAATCTTTTGACCGGGCAGATTTCAGAACCGTACCACCACGATGAATGATGTTGCTGACATCGCGGGAAGTCAGATCCTGAAAGTCGCCTTTTATGAGTCCCTGATATCCATGACGGATTCCTGTAATGCTTAATCCGTTTATTAAAGCGGCTCTGACAACTGCACGAATGCCAGCATTCATACCAGGAGAATCACCTCCGGAAGTCAGAACTCCTATGCGTTTGTATTTTGGCATAATTTACAAATTTTTTATTGCGGCAGCTACGTCCTGCATTAGCCACATGGGCGTGGATGTAGCACCTGAAATTCCTACTGATTTTACATTATTAAACCATTCCGGCTTAATCTCATCCGGCTTGCTTACAAAGTAAGACAATTCATTATGCGTTTTGCAAATCTTAAACAGCATTTTTCCGTTTGAGCTTTTTTCCCCACTGACAAAGATGATAACTTCATGATTGCGTGCAAAATCTGCAAGGCCTGGTTCGCGACCTGATACACGGGGGCATATGGTGTTGTATATGATCAGGTTGTCAGAGGGTTGATTTTCTGTTTGTAAGCGTTTTATTATTTGATCTTTTATGTGTTCGTAACCACTGTATTTGCGGGTTGTCTGGGAAAACAAATGGATTGGTTTGCTGTAATCAATTTTATCGAGTTCATCTGAATCCACAACAACAATGGCCGAATCATTTGTTTGTCCCATGAGACCATTTACCTCAGCATGACCGTGTTTGCCATAGATAACAATTTGCCCGCCTTCATTGCGGATTTTATGGTAAATATTGTTGATTCTGTCCTGCAACCTGAGTACCACCGGACAGGTAGCATCAATAAGCCGGATGTTATTTTTACGGGCAGTTTCATAGGTTGAGGGTGGTTCACCATGAGCACGAATAAGCACAGTGGTATCTTTCAAATCGCTGAATTCTTCATGATTGATGCTTTTAAGCCCGTGGGCTTCCAGACGACTTACCTCCACGTTGTTATGCACAATATCCCCGAGACAATACAGGTGCTCCTGATGCTCCAGTATGTCTTCTGCCATTTCAATGGCGTTGGTTACGCCAAAGCAAAATCCGGAATTCGGGTCAATTTCTATCGTCATCTTAATTGTTCCTTTACAAGTTTAAGGGCTTTTTGCAGTTGTTCCTCCCGGTTGATTTGCGAATTGTCAATGGTGATTGCATCATTGGCCTTGCGCAAAGGGCTGTGCTGGCGTGTGGAATCTATCCTGTCACGTGTTTTGATGTTTTCCAGAACGGATTCAAAATCTGCATCAATGCCCTTGCCTTTCAATTCTTTGAAACGTCTTTCTGCCCTGATTTGTTCACTTGCGGTGAGAAATATTTTCAGATCAGCCCGGGGGAAAACGACGGTACCAATGTCTCGCCCGTCCATAACCAGCGATTGATTTTTTGCCATATCGCGTTGAAGCTGCACCATTTTTTTACGGATTTCCGGTATTGCACTCACGAGCGAAACCTGATTGCTCACCTCCATGCTTCGGATGGCTGCTGATACATCCCGGTTGTTAAGAATGGTACGGTTTTCATCCGCTGTTTTCTCAAAACGAATGCTGATATCGTCCAGCCTGGAAATAAGGCAGGCTTTGTCAAGCTCATTTTTATTAAAGCAGCCGTTTTCCATGGCAAAAAGCGTAACTGCCCTGTACATGGCACCACTGTCAACATAAATGATGTTGAGGCGGTCAGCAAGTTGCCGGGCCAGTGTGCTTTTGCCGCAGGAAGAATGCCCGTCCAGCGCTATGACATAATTTTTTTGTTTCATTTAGCCTGTAAAGATACGCAATCTGAGCTTTTGAGAAAAAAAGCCGTTCATTTTTCAATGGATGCCTCGTAAACAGAGGGTTAAACTCTTCTACGATCCGGCGGTCTGATCTTTTGTGATGAATTCACCCAAATCCGTTGTGATGGAAATGGTATGGGTGGTTCCGGCCATGTGGTAACGGCCCATTCCGTATGAAAGCATAAATTTTGAAATCTTAATGCCTGCACCGGCGGAAAAACCGATTAATCCGGGTCGGTTGCTTAAAGCCAGCTCAGTACGACGTTGATAATTGTATCCAAAGGCAAGGAAAAAATTATCCGAAGGGGTAATTTCCACGCCCAGCACAATGTGACGCATCAATTCATCTCCGATTCGCCCCATGCGATTGCTGAAACTGATTTCTTCATCGGTGTCATCAAGTTCAAGTTGCTGGGTGATGAGAGGGCTTTCATAACGCATTTTCCAGTGTGTGAGCTGATGCAAACCAAGGCTTACCCGAAAGGGCGCATGTTTGGTTTTCCAGCTTACACCGGCCTGAATATCAAATGGTAAAGGCTCACGGTTATCTTGCGTGTATGTGCTGAGCTGCATCCCCAGGTTATTGACAAGCAATGAAGCAGAAAAATCAGAACCCGGTTTGTGATAATTAACACCCGCATCAACAGCCAACCCAACACTGGTATATTGCTCCAGCGCAGAATAAATGGTTTTCAGACTTCCCCCAACCGACAGGGAAGAATCTTCCAGAAAATGCCTGCTGTAATACAAGTTTACTGAATACTCATCTGCATAGAAATTGCCGTTGATAACACCGGTTTCATCGGCACGGATGAATTCACCGTAATTGATGTAGTATATGCCGGCACCCAGCGTTCCGATTCCTTCCAGGTTGTAAGCATAGGATGCATACCCGTAATTGATGTCGGCAATATAATTTGAATAATTAAGTGCCAGGTGGTTGTGCATGCCCTCATTTAGCAGAGCAGGATTGTAATACACCATGTTGAGGTCATTGTCATACAGGGAAATGTTGGATCCGCCCAAAGCTGCAACCCGTGCCGAGTTTGGCAGTTCAAGAAAGGTGTAGGTGGCATCACCACCAACCTGTGCCATGCTACCCAGTCCGGTAATGATAAGCACAAATGTTAAAAAGCGTTTCTTTACAGTGTTTTTCATTGTCAACAATTCATCACAAAACTAAAAAAAGATGTAGATAAAACGCAGCAAATCTGATTTTAGTGCATTTGCTCAGGAAAATTCCATTCCCGGTAAAATTCATCCAGAAAATGAATCATAAAACCATGCCGTTTGCGGGCTATCTCACGGGCCGTTTTTGTATGCATACGATCTTTTAACAGCAACAATTTTTCGTAAAAATGGTTTATTGTCGGGCCGGAGGATTTTTTATATGACTCAAAACTACCGTGTTTTTCAGGCGGACAATCCGGGTTGTATATGCTGCGTCCTTTACTGCCTCCGTAAGCAAAGGTTCTGGCTATACCAATGGCACCCAAAGCATCCAGGCGATCGGCATCCTGCACGATTTTCCCCGTTTCGCTCAAATCGGCATCCTTTACATCTGCGCCTTTGTACGATATGGCCGGAATATCCTGCAAAAGGCGATACTTGAGATCTGCATCAACACCAGCCTTGTCAAGCAATTCCGATGCTTCTTTCAGACCGGCAGCAGGGTCGTCAACAAGTTTGTGATCAGTGGATTCATGCAGTAAAGCCAGCAATTCTGCAGCAATCAAATTTTCACCTTCTGCCCTGGCAATATGTGCAGACAGGTTTTTTACACGCAAAATGTGATGCCAGTCATGACCGCTGCCTTCATTTTCCAGACGCTGTTTAACAGCTTCTTCAATGGGTTGAGTGTTAGCAATTTTCATGATGTAAAAATAATTATTTCCTGCAAATAATACCTTGGTAAATGAGAAGTTCTATTTCATCCTTATTTGATGATAGTCAGATATAAAAATCCAAATTAATTTTCTTAAATGAATAAATATTCATTATCATTGCTGTATGAGATCAAAAGATTATGATAAGATAGGAATAATTTATGCCGCGGCATTAAGGCTTATCCATGCTGATGGAATTGCCGGCCTCACCATGGCAAAGATTGCAAAGGTTTCAGGCATGGCAACCGGCACCCTGTACATTTATTTTAAAAACAAGGAAGATCTCATCAATGCCCTGTACCGAAAGCTGGAAAATGAATCCCTGGAGCGTTTTCTTGAGGGATATTCCAAAGAAATGCCTTTTCGGGAAGCATTGAAGCAGGTGTGGATGAATTATCTTAAGCACAGAATTGAGCATCACGAGGCATCGGTGTTCCTGGAACAATACTACAGATCACCATACATCACAACACAGCATAAGCGCATTGCTGAGCAGATGAAGAGCCCGGTGCATCAGTTGATTGCCCGCGGTAAGGAAGAAGGTGTGGTACGCAGGGATGCCGATGAACAAATTCTGTTTCTGGCCATGCTCGGCTTTATCCGTGAGCTGGCTGATGAGCATGTGGATGGTGTGTATGTACTGGATAACAATAAAATTGATAAAGCTTTTCAGTTGAGTTGGGATATGCTAACCGGCTGACTTTTTTTATGATAAAAATGAATAAATATTCACTTAAAAACATGGTATTATGAACATTCCCATTTGGCAGTATGCTGTGAGTATGATCAGCTACATTTTAATTCTGCTGCTCATCATTGAGGTGATGCGCAAGTACCCGAAATTTGCAGCCATTTTCTGGATTGCATCATTGTTTACGTTTCCATTGTGGGCCAATGAGCTGGAAGGCTGGTTTCGCTGGGCCAAAACATTTTCAGTTTTGGTACCTACGGCCCTTGTTGTTGGGTTAGCGCGGCTTGCTTATCTGAATCAGAAACCCGGATGGTGGAAATTCTTCCGAAAGGACTGGGTTTTGTACACCCTATATGGTGTGCTGATGCTCAATATTCTGGAGGCATCTTTTAAAGACCTGGCCCTGGGTAACTATTTCAACGCTATCAGTGGTTTTATTTTGTGTGCCACCATGCCCTTGTTTCGTCCAAAGGCAAAAGGAAAACGCAGGGGATGGTTGTTTACAACCAAAAAACCGGGTGATTTATTGGTGTATACCAGTGCATCCTGGAACTTTCTGTACACCATCTGGAACATTGCTTTTGTGTATGCTGAAAATCCGGGTTTTGCGGCAAGCTCCCTTTCTATTTTGCTTGCAGCCGAATTGTATCCGATACTAAAACGCCGTCCGGAGTTGTATGTCATTTCCAGGGTATATACGCTGGCTATTCACATTCTGATACGATCCACCTATGACATTTTTACACCCATAATGGATTCGTCTCAGTTTGCAAATGAAAAGGTTGTGTATTACTGGGGCATAATCAACTTTGCATTGCATGTACCTTACCTGTTCTGGTTTTATTACAAGGAGTACAAGTACAAAAAATCTCAACGCTCAGAAACATGAAACAAGCTCTAAGAATAATCGCATTTGCGGTCTTGTTCCTGACAACGGCTGCAGCTCTGATGGCGGATGATTCAAAAGATCCGGATTTCAAGACCGCCACATATCAAACCATAGTTGACGGAAGAGAAGGAGAAGGTGCGTTGTTTTACCGCCTGCTTTTCCGTGACGATGGTTCTGTGAAGGTGATCAAGCAAATGGGTGGTACGGATCAGATTGAAGAGAGCAAAACCTGGGAACGCCATGGTGACAGCATCAGAATAATCAGCAAGGAAGGCCAGCGTATAAATGAATTCGATGGCTATACCTTAACGCTTAAGGAAGACAATGTTCTGTTGTACAAAAATCATCATTACAAAGGTGTGGTTAAAGAATACCACCACATTCCCGCGCTGATCCACTGGGTGATGATTCTGGTGGTGCTTATTGTTCTCAATGAGCTTTTCCGCAGATCAAAATACCTTACCATTTTCTTTTTTGTGGTGATTCCACTGGTATTAACCCCTCTGGTCTGGGTGAATCACGATGTTACGCACTGGTTTAAATGGGTGAAAGTGTATTCTGTTGTATTTGCTGTGATCTGGTTTACCCTGATACGATACACTAAAATGCACCGACACGACTGGGTGAAGCTCATTGCTGCACTCTTTCTTGCGGTAAATATTGCAGAAGCGGTTTCTCAGGATTTTTCCATGGGATATTTGCCAAACATCCTTAACGGGATTGCCGGTATTCTGAGTATTATCACCCTCTTCTATGGCTGGAAACAAATCGGTCCGGATAAAAGTAAGCACAAAGACATGGTATGGCCTGCTATGACAGTGTTCTGGATTGTTGCTTACGATATCTGGAACATTGTTTATGTGTACCTGAATTTTCCCGGTTCAACATCAGCTCAGCTTATGGTTCTCTTGTCATGTACCATTCCGGCATTGTTCATCAAGAAAGGAACATGGTTGCAGGCAAGGGCATTTACACTGGCTGCCTGGTTTATGTATTACTTTACCGTACCCCGCTTTACCGAGCAGATGGAGCTCATGTTTCCCCGCTCGTATAACCTTATGCTGATTGTCGCCATCATCAGCATCACGGCAAATCTGGCCTATTTCATTGTATGGATGCGCATGCTCCGAAAGCGCAAGGCCCTCAAAGCATAAATGACTTTACTAACTGCCCGTTGAAACCCAGCGGGCAGTTTTTCATTCAAAGTGGGCTCACATGTAATGTTTATGCAGTTCTTTTAACACCTTATACACCACAGGGCAGGTTTTGCTGTTTTTGATGCTGAGTTTCAGGATTTGTTTGAAATTCACCCTGTCGGTGTGAGGGTATTCACGGCATGCTTTGGGTCTGGATTCATACACCATGCAATAATTGTCATCCATCAGGAAAGGACAGGGCATGGATTTAAACACATAATCCCCGTCTTCATCCTGCTTCAGGTACTGCTCCGCAACCTGTGAAGGTTTTAATTTAAGGTGTTTTGCCAGACGAGCAATGTCCTTGTCACTGATCATAGGCCCCAGGCTCCTGCAGCAGTTGCCGCAGTCCAAACAGTCGGTATCGCGGAAAAGCTCAGCATCCCAGGCATGGACAAAATCATCCACCTCCTGTTTTTTTGCGTTCTTCAGTTTATGGGCGAGCCGTTTAAAGCTTTTTTCGTCTTGCTTTGCCGTTTCGCTTAAGTCGTGTAACGATATTTCGGTGAATATATCCATAAAGGTATTTGCGCCTGGGATTAAACTGGGAAACCGATACACCCGCAATGACAATGATGATGCCGGTGATTTTACGCTCTTGTATGAGTTCTCCCAGAAAAATGTATGAAAAAATGATTGTAAATACAGGAATGATGTTGGTAAAAACATTGACTTTGCTGATGTCCATGTTCCTCAGGGCAAAGGTGTACAAGAAATAGGCTATGCTGGTGGCAAAAATGGCCAGTTTGATGATGGGCCACATGGAATACCACACAAAACCTGTCTGGATAAAATCCTGATAATCCAGTGCCAGAAAAACCGGTACAAACAGAACAATGCCAATAAGATTCTGATACAGCACAAGATTAAGCACAGAATATGCGTTGCCAATCCGCTTAATGAGCACCGAATAGGCCACACCTGCAAAGACGGAAGTAAACAGAAAGCCCAGTCCGAGCGGTGATATGGCAAGGGTTGCATTGGGTCCCAGCACCATCAGTACAATGCCGGCAAATGATATGAAAACACCAATGACATTGTAAACAGAGAGTCTGTCTTTAAGAAACAAGGCAGCCGCAAGGGGTGTGAATAAGGGCAGGGTGGATATAATCACTGCCGCTACTGGCGCAGAAACCATTTTTATACCATAGGTTTCTCCCATAAAGTAAATGAAAGGCTCACAAAAGGCCATGATAAAAACCAGTCCGAAGTCTTTACGTCTGAGTTTTTTAAAGCGCTTGCTTATAATCAGGTAGGGGAATAAAAACAGGGTGGAAATCAGCAACCTGAACAAAACAATGGATACCGGATTGTAGTTTTCAAGGGCTTGTTTGCTCCATATAAAGCTTCCTGCCCAGATGAGCATTGCCCCGACAAGACTAATGTAGATCAGGGATTTTCTGCTGAAACGCTCTCTCAGTTTCATGCCGTGAATTTGCGGAAAAAAGGAATAGGAACCAAACCGGGAAGGTTAGAAGGTTGAGGTTTGAGGTTTAATCAAAGTTTGAAGTTACCAACAACACAACCTTCAAACCTCAAACCTCAAACCTCAAACTTCAAACCTTGACCCTTTCATTCCTTCTTATCAGCCATTTCCTGAAGCTCGTTTACAAAATGCCGGATTTTTTCATCATCGTA
>CAYQMB010000087.1:0-12291 GCA_964418565.1 uncultured Bacteroidales bacterium
CTTGAAAAACGTTTCATGTACCTTGTGGAGCGCTTGAAAGCTGCTTATGATATTTGTGTTGGCAGTGAGCAAATCACACAGGAGCAGCGAGATCAGGTGCACTTTTACCTGGCTGTGCGATCCATTTTGATTAAGATAACCAGAGGTACTGCTCCCGATGCAGCCCGGATGAATGCCCGTGTACGTGAAATGATACAAAATGCACTGGCAAGTGAAGGCATCGAAGAAATATATAAGATTGGCGAAGATGGTGTCAGCGAAGAAGATCTCTTTAGTGAAGATTATTTAGCCAGAATAGATAAAATCAAGCTTCCCAACACAAAAATCAAACTCTTGCAAAAACTGTTGGCAAAAGCCATTGATGAGTTTCGTAAAACCAACCGGGCAAAGGCCATTGATTTCTCAAAACGCATGGAATCGCTTGTAAAACAGTACAACGAACGCAAAGCAGACAAATTCCGAAGTGAGGTTCTGGATGAATTTACAGATGAGATTATGGATCTGTTTAAAGCCCTGCAGAAAGAAAAAGAATCCTTCAAAGACATGGGCATTGATTTTGAAGAAAAAGCCTTTTATGATATACTGAAGTCACTGGCACACAAATATGACTTTACCTATCCGGAGGAAAAGCTGCTTATTCTTTCGAAAGAAGTTAAAACGGTGGTTGATGACAAAGCAAAATACACTGACTGGAGTCACCGTGATGACATCAAGTCTGAATTGAAAGCAGATTTAATCGTTCTGCTGGCAAAACACAATTACCCACCCGTTGACCGGGATGAGGTGTATAAAGAGATATTTGAGCAAGCTGAGAATTTTAAGAAGAATCGGGTGTGATAATAGATTTTCAATTATTCAAATAACATCTGATATTTAAAACCCAAGCACCCCGTTCGGTAAACGCACAATACCTTAAAATCGAATTTGCACATTCAAGTTGTGTCCGTTTCAGACAGCCGTAACTGCCTTAAAGGCCACTGGCAGCTTAACCGGCTCAGGTCGCTACCAACTAACAATAAATATACGCTGACAAAGACCTGGAATTGTCAAATTTATTGATAATGACACTACAAAATGCAAACTATGATTTTGTTTCTTAAATATAAATGTGTAAATTTACCTCAGATATTCTAAAATTTAACCATTTAAAACTAACCAGCCATGAAGAAACTTGCTGTATTTATGTTTATTGCTGTGCTTGCGCATGCAAACCTTTTTGCTCAATCCTCACCAAGCATCAAAGACCTGCTTGTCTCTCCGGTTATCCAGACAGATACGTTAACCGGTTTGCCATTAGAAGCAGATGGTGAACTTTTATCTGTAAACTTTAAAATGGAACCCATTCAGGCCGGACAAACCGTTCATGTTCTTGTAGGCACAAGTCAGGACAATGGGGACATCATTACCTGGCAAAACGACCTTACGCAAAGCGGCGACTCCTATTTTATCATGTCCGATGGTGAAAACCGGGAAATATCTGGTAACAGCCTTGAGATTGTACTCAGCTTAACTGAGACAGAGTATGAGAACTTTGTTTATTTAAGTTTATACACAGAGAATTCTTCAGGTGAAACCTCAGAAACACTTTATTTCGAAAAATAAGTTAAAAACCACATAAACTAAATTGCCATGAAAAAGTCAGTTTTTCTATTAGCCGTGCTTGCTTTAGCACTCAACACCTATGCTCAACAGGTATTTACTGTTACCAAGACAACAGACCCAAATCCTTTTGATCATCCATTCAACAATGTTGACAGCCTCTGCGATCCGGAAATGTACGGAACCCTGCAGTGGGCGATTAATAAGGCAAATAAGGCAAGTGGTGAGTCCGCTATTGAGTTTAATATCCCTGGTGCAGGGCCGCATGAAATAGCTTTGTCATATTACCTGCCACAAATTAAAAACAAAGTGACCATAGATGGCACAAGTCAACCTGGATACCAAACAGGACATCCCTCCATTACAATACGTGGTCACATTAAACTGAAATCCTGCTTTGATGCGTATTCTGTGGTTACCATTCAGGGGTTACACATAACTGATTTTTCAAGCCATGGTATCATCATAACAAAAGGGGAAGGTTCACAAGTAAAAGACAATATCATCACCAACATACACAACGAGGACGGTTCGTTGCCTGGAATTGGCATACGACTTGTTTCCAGTTACCATTGTGTAGTGCAGGGGAACCAAATTGGCACAGGGGGCAACTCACAAGAGCCCATGCAGGTAGATAATTATGGCATTTACCTGCAAAAATCAAGCTATTGTACCATAGGAGACACAACTGAGAACCTGAAAAATACCATTACAAACTGTGATTTGGGAGTATTGGTTGAAGGAGGAATTCGCAATAAGCTATCCGGCAACAGCATATATGACAACCACAAAGCAGGCATTCTGCTCAGCAACGGAGGGAACAACAACATTCCGACACCAGGAATAACAGAATACGTTGATGGTATGCTGAAAGGAACAAGCCAGCCAGGATATACCATTGAAATCTTTGGGAGCACTGGCAATGAAAATGCAAATCATTATCTTGGCACTACAACAGCAAACGACTACGGAGAATGGTATCTGAACATCACGACCAACTACCCGTATTACATTGCCACGGCAACAGATCATGAGAATAACACATCGAAGTTGAGTGGGGTGGTTGAGAATCCTGCTCAGACACAAACAGGTCTGAATTGTAATCAGGCAATAGAAGCCCAAACAACAGAAGCTTATATATCACAATCCTTCCAAATGCAAGATACCATTATTTGGTTAAATTTTGCTGCAACAACAGAAAACATGCAAATATTCTTGAATACATCTTCAAAGAGTAATCAAGCAAAAATCACATCATTAGAACTTTTTGAAGGTGATTGCAATAATCTGAACTTAATGGCAGAAATTGATGATTCACATAGAATTTTGGGCAATTTAATACCAGGAAATTCTTATAAATTAAAGATAAGTTCAGATAATATTGCTGATTTTGATTTGTGTTTATCTTCAAATGTCAATTATCCAACTACCTGGTCTGGTAGGATTTATTTTAAAATTGAGAATAACTCAATGATTGAAATCCCCCAGTATAGTGGTGGAACATATTGTTGTAACAACGATATGACCAATCTTATTGAAAAGTATAACATTTCAAAGATTTACAAACCTTTTGACAAACTTAATTCCATAGAATTGCATAAAACATATCAGGTAGAATTTTACGCTTTAGATTCAGTTAACGCTTTGATAAATGACTTACAAAATTTAGAATATGTAGAATATGCTGAAAGAATACCTATTGATAAAATCATGGTTGCCACACCAGATGATTATACTTATGGAAATCAATGGAATTTAGATATTATTAATGCGGCAGATGCTTGGGGAGAATTAGATGTCAGTCAAATTCAAAATGAAGTTATTATCGCTATAGTTGATAATGAAATACGTACTACGCATGAGGATTTAATTGGGAATCTGTGGGTTAATGATAATGAAATTTCAGGAAATAATGATAATGATAATAATGGTTATATTGATGATATTAATGGATTTGATGTAGCTGACATGGATCCAAGCACATTACCTCCTAATACAGATTTCAACCATGGTACACATGTTGCTGGTATTGCTGCCAGTACAACAGATAATATTAATACTGAAATTGCATCAATCAGCTGGGGAGCAAAAATTATGGCAATTAAAGCAACTCACGATGCTTCTGCTCCTAACACGATAGATAACGGTTGGGCAGGCGTTGAATATGCTATACAAAATGGTGCTGATATTATTAATATGTCTTGGGGATATAACGATGGACCATTCATCCAAACACATCAGAATATTATAAATACTGGACACAATATGGGTATAATTTTTGTTGCCGCTGCAGGAAATGAAGGTCAAGATTTAGAAGACTTACCAACTTATCCGGCATTATACGATAATGTAATAACAGTTGGTTCGACAGGAACGACAACTACAGGGAATGATATTATAAGTACATTCTCTAATTATGGAACAGACATAGATGTTATGGCTCCTGGATATGAAATTTACAGTACTTACTCTGATACTGATGATTCTTACGATTTTCTTCAGGGTACATCAATGGCAAGTCCGTTAGTTGCTGGTCTTTGTGGTTTGATGTTGAAATTTGATCCGAATTTAACACCAGGGGCTGTTCAAAATTGTTTGACCTCTACTTGTGATGATATTTACGATGTAAATACTGATCCTGAATATGATGGAAAATTAGGTTCCGGACGTATTAACGCTTATGAAGCGATTAAATGCCTCCAAACACCTCCGATACCAGATTTTAATTCTGACCTTCAGATTGTTTGCACAGATCAAACAGTTCATCTTTATGACAATTCTACCGGAGCTCCTATGACATACTGGACATGGAGTTTTGAACCAAATACAGTAGCGTGTGCAAATCCTAATGCACAAAATCCCGAAGTACAGTTTTTAAGCGCAGGAAATTATACGATAACACTTGAAGTATCAAACTCATTAGGCACAGATGAGATTACAAAAGACAATTACATTATTGTAAATGAATGTAATCCTATTTTTAGTAGTCAGGGGAATTGGTATTTTGGATACAATGCTGCAGTTTCATTTGCTGGTGGAATGGCTGTTTCAACACAACCAAGCAGCATAAATTCATCTGAGGGCTGTGCATCTATTAGTGATGATAGTGGAAATTTGCTATTTTATACGAATGGCCAAAAAGCTTGGAATTCAAACCACGACCAAATGATGGGGCAAACTGGGATTATGGACGGATGTGGTAGCGATAACGAGTGCAGTGCTGCGCAGGGTACAATAATAGTCCCCGATCCAGGCAATCCCATGCAATATTATATATTTTATGTTCCAAAGGTTGAAATGGATTTACATTTTGGTCTTGAATATTCCATAATAGATATGGAACAAAATAATGGTTTAGGTGACATTATTTCCATCAATCAAACTGTGCCAAACAATCATGATGTAACAGAGCATCTTAGTGCAATACCTCATTGCAATGGGGTTGATTATTGGATTGTCGTACATACAGCTGAACAGAATGACAACAATCATTTACTTGCGTACAAATTAACACCTAATGGGATTGATCCCCCAGTGTCAAGTTTATCTTTTCCTGTTAATTTTCCTAATCAAAGTAATGATTGGATTGGTCAAATTGACATAGCGCCTAATGGCGAAACAGTTGCCATTACTGAAATAACAAAAAGTGATATCTATATATATAATTTTGATCGGGAAGATGGTACTTTTACTCCATTAACAACTTTAGATGGGCATAATAGTATTTATGGAACTTCATTCAGTCCAAATTCACAACTTCTATATTTTACTAAGAGTACTAACCTGATACAATATGATTTATCAGATATTACAAGTCCATTATCTTTCGTTTTGGAGGATGTTTACGGTCTTGCTCCATATTCAACACCACAATTAGGCCCTGATAATAGAATATATATATCAGTTAATTCTGATGATTTTTTATCTGTAGTAAATAATCCTAATGAGGTAAATACAGTAAATAATCCAAATAATTGTAATTTTGTTTATAATGGGGTCCAATTAACGCAATTACCAGGTAATCCCACTCCCGTTTGTAGGTTAGGGTTGCCCAATATGATAGATGCAGTTGTGCCCAATCCTATTGAACCAAATTTTGATTACACTATCATTAATTGTAACACGGTTGATTTTCAATCCTTTCCTTGTGGTAATGATTATGAATGGGATTTTGGCGATGGTTACACTCTCTCAGGTAATGGGGAAGGTGATATTCCAGTTGGCACAAATGACGGAACTACTTCTGGCTCATATATGTATCCTTCTCATACATACTCTGAAAACGGAATTTATGAGGTTACATTAACAATAGGTGGTAATTCAAATACTGAGTCTGTAATAGTGGGAGTAAACGTATATACAAGTGTTACCAATGTTTGTGGCCAATGTAATGGTACTGCTACTGCTACAATTACAGGAGGCACAGGGATCTTCGATTATGAATGGAATACATCTCCCGTACAAACAACCCAAACTGCAACAAATCTTTGTGGAGGGACATATACAGTGACTGTTACAGACGCTAATAACTGTACTGCAGGAGCTTCGGCAGTTGTTCTTGGAAGTACAATAGATGTGGAAGTGTCAATTATTGATCCCCTTTGCAATGGGGATTGCAATGGCTCCATTACAGTTAATGCATCTGGTGGTACTTCTCCTTATGAATATGATATTGGGAACGGTTACCAGACTGAAAACATATTTGATAACTTGTGTGCAGATAATTACACCATTACTGTACAAGATGATAATGGTTGTACCGCAACTGCAGATGCAACTGTAAACGAACCACCACAATTGATTGCTACTATTGAATCAAGCACAATATCCTGTTTCGAAAGCAACAATGGAAGTGCTACGGACAGTGCTTCCGGTGGTACAGGTTCATATACCTATCTTTGGAGTGATGGTCAAACAACACAAACAGCAAATAATCTAGAAGACGAAACATACAACGTAACGGTGTTTGATGGTAATTTGTGCGAAGCTTATGCCAGTGTTACCATCAATGAAAATCCGGAAGTTACAGCAAGTGCTGTTGTTGATGCAAATGTTACCTGTTTTGGAGGATCTGATGGACAGGCAACCGTTACACCAGGAGGTGGAACCGGATCTTATACCTATCTTTGGAGTGATGGTCAGGAAACAGCTACAGCTATTGACTTAATTGCAGGCACTTATGACGTAACGGTCTATGATGACCATCAATGTGCGGGACATACCAGCGTTATCATCACCGAACCAGAAGAACTGATAATTACAGAAAACCACGTAAATGTTGACTGCTACGGAAATTCAACAGGCGAAATTGAGGTCACTGCCACAGGTGGAACTTCACCATACACTTACACTTTGGATGGTAGTACAACACAAGACAATGGCTTGTTTACTGGTTTAATAGCCGAAAATTACACGCTTGAAGTCACCGATAACAATGGCTGTACAGATAATGTAACCATTGACATCACCCAACCAACAGAACTCATTGCCAACGCAGGTGATGATGAAACCGCTTGTGGCTCATACTCAGGACGGCTTGGAGATATCATTAATGGAACAGCAACAGGTGGTACCGAGCCATATGGTTATGAATGGAGCCATCAGGAATATCTGGATGACAACTCATTAGAAACACCGTTGGCTTCTATAGATGAGACTGGTGTATATACTTTCACAGTCACCGTAACCGATGAAAACAACTGCACTGCCACCGATGAAGTGACAATTACCGTTTATGATATTCCAACTGTTACAGCAGGAAGCAACTCCCCCATTTGCGTTGGAGAAGACATTAACTTATCTGCAACCTGCGTTGATGATGATGATGATGCTTCATTTGAATGGTCAGGACCAAATAGTTTTGCTTCCCCAGAACAAAATCCTACAATAACATCAGCTACTATTGATGCCAATGGCACATACACAGTCACAGTTACCGATGTAAACGGATGTACCGCTTCTGAGGAGGTTACATTGGAGGTTATTGATGATTCCCCCACCACCTCCTTTTCCATCTCCGGATGCCCTGTTATTGACTCGCCGCTGCCGATAATCAACACTTCTGCCGATGCAAACAGTTATCAATGGTACATAAACAACAATGAATTTAGTAATGAACTAGAACCGGAAATGGTGTTGGAAGAACCCGGTTACCATTGCATCAAACTTGTTGCTACGAATGAATGCGGGTCGGATACTTACACAAGTGTAATCTATGTGAATAGTGAATCCTGTGCTTGTTCTGAAAGTGAGGGTGGTTATTTTATATATGATTATACCGATGGCCATACCATTAATAATGATGAAACATGGTCATCTGAAGAAACCATTTATGCAGAAGGCAACATTTACATAGAAGACGGAGCAACGCTGACCATTGGTGAAAACCAAAGGGTGGAATTTGCCCCCAATGGAAGACTCATTGTGGAACCGGGAGGGAAACTTATCCTTGAAGACAATGTGGTTTTAACAGGATTATATTTAGCTCCTTGGGGAGAGGGTAAAGTTATACCCGGTTGCCCAAACATGTGGCAGGGCATTGAAGTATGGGGCGATAATGATAATGTATATTATGAAGACGCCCAAGGTATTTTAAAAATCCTTAATCAAGACAATGTAAAAATAGAACATGCGCACATAGGCATTTTGTCAGGGGCACGCAATATGGACTATATATGTGACCCTGTATCCAATCCCTTTGATGATGAACCAGGCAGCGGTCTTGTCCGTATTGGAGGTGGAAATACAGCATTTTACAATAACGGCATTGGCATTAAATTTTTAGAAAGAGACCCTATTATCTATAGTGGGCTTACATGGAGTGGTAATATTCTTTATGACTGTAATTTTAATTCAGACGAATTAAGGGATTATCATTATTCCACAACATCTGCCAATTCTTATCCCAATGAACAAAACCCCTGGGCAGGATATGCCAATTCATCCCGAAGAACTGATGCAGGCATTCATATAGAAGGTATTTATAGAATGTCCATAAGACACTGTGAATTCGATAACAACCAACACGGCATCCTCAGCTTTGACTCAAAATACGATGTGTTTGATTGTGACTTCACAAACGCCCATTTTGGGATCAAAATCAACAATGTCAATTCAGGGGTGGATTTTAACCATGAAATTTCAAGATGTTACTTTGATAGAATACCGGGATATGAGCCACCTTCACCACCATATTATTTCAAATTGTTTACCTCTGCCATTTATATCAGGGCAGGTAAAAATGATTATATACATGATAATGATTTTGGACATATTGAAACGGATCAGGAATTGAATCAATATGGCATTTTCACAAACAGCACATCCTCCTTCCGCATCACTGAGAATGTGTTCAGAAAGTTCAAACATGGCATTAAAATAAGTAACTCAGGTGATGACGGTGGTTTTGTTGGTGCTGAAGAAACAACATACAGCTATTGGGAAGGCAACAGGTTTAATGCAGCCTGGCGCAGCATCACAACCGGTGGTGATAATTCAAAACTGAAATTAAAATGCAATGTATGCGATAATAATTTAGCACTTTATCAACCTGAATTATATGATGTTAACTATAAGAACTACGGTAATTTGGCTGACCAGGGTTTGCCTTCTTCACCATATTCATTATGGAATTATAAAAAACCTGCTGGAAATGAATTTTATCCTGAAAATGAACCCGATTATAAAACCTTATGGTCAAATTACCCCTACACCTATTACCGGCATGCCGGCCCTCCTGAGGTTATTCCTTATGAAGCTGATGTCAGTGATCCCATTAATATTTTCTCAAACAATGTGGAAAAACCTGAAGAGAATAATATTGCCTGTTCTCCAATCTATTACCCCACACCAATAGAAATACCTTCATTACCATTTACATATTCCACAAATCCCGGTTATATGAGTCCCCCGTATAATCTACTGGATAGCCTGAGTTACCAAAAAGACAGTTTACAGCTTATCCTTGAAACTGTCAACTCAAACCTGGATAACGGTAAAACTTTTGAATTGCTTTCAGATATTCATGGCAATGCGCCCCAGGGGAAACTTAAAAATATGCTTATTGTCAATTCCCCATTGTCTGATACTGTCATTCATGCCTTATTAACTGAATATCCGCTTGCCCACGGCAATTTCAAAAACGTCATGGAGTATAACCTGCCTGTTCGTAAACACCTTAGAAGCTTGCTTTATACGGTATTGGATCAGATACCCCAGGGAATAGCACAACAATTGTATGTATTGCAGGCCAACAATCCCTCATTTAACACGCCCGGGCAACTTGAACATGAAATAAATTCGGTTACCATAGAAAGGCAAATGTTGTTAAATCACTTGTTAATACTGTTAAATGATACCGTTCATAACCGGCGTGAAGATGCCATCTTTTTGCTGGAAAACGAAGAAAGCCTGTCAGCAGAAAAAACACTCATTTCAACTCACATAGCTGATGGGGATTATGACCTGGCAGCATCAAAACTAAATGCATTACCCACAGGTGATCCTGATAATGCTGATTTCGTTAGTTTACATCAAATGCTCCTTTCGAATTATGAACAGGGCAATACGCTTTATCAGCTTGACAGCAGCGAAATTGAACTCATTCAAACCCTGGCTTATCAATGCCCTGTGAATCTCGCATCAGCCAATGCACAATCCATATTGTATTATCTGTTCAGGGAAGTGGTGCCTGAATGCCCGGCACAAATGGGAACAAAAAACATGCCCCTTGCAGAAGAGCATCCTGTTATAACCGGGGCAAAAACAGATAACCCGGCTTTGGAAGACAATTACCCTGATCCGGCAACCATTTACACCATTATGCCGTATTATTTACCGGAAGGTTCCCGTGGTAAAATTGAAATACGTGACCTGCAGGGTAGATTGCTATCCTCATACAAGCTCAACTCAGGGAAAAACCAGGTTTATGCCGATACCAAAAACATGTATCCCGGTGTATATCTTTATTCCCTTAATATAAACGGGGTAACATACATAACCAAAAAGTTTGTGGTACAATAAAATGAAATTTTTATGAAAAAATATATGTTCCATATCATCGCTGTGTGTTTAGTGTTTTCTTTTAACCTGTCTAGTGCACAGTCATGGCATACAAATTTTGGGGACACCTTGCATAATCAAAGCGACTGTCCAAATAATTGCCCAAATATTAAACATATTTACATTAATGATAGTTCTGTTTTCTTTGCTGGTGGATTTTGGGGAGCAGGTGAATTACCGTTGCGCAGTATAGCCAAATGGAAAAACTACCAATGGTATAACCTTGGCATAACATATACAAATGACGATATGTATTGTATTGTAAAATATGAAAACAAGTTATTTGTTGGAGGTCATAGTGGTTGGTATCCGAATGATAACTATGATTTAAAATTTCTTTCGTATTGGGATGGAAAATCATGGAATTTACCAGGTACAGAAGGGCCTAACGGATCCGTTCGTAATTTTAAAATACACAACGACACCTTGTTTGTGTGTGGTGGATTTACCACCATAGATGGAGTTTCAGGAAAGAAAATTATGGCTTATTATGATGATGAATGGATACATGTCGGAGACGTAAATGCCAACACCGGAATGGTATTTGAAATATTTAATGAACAGTTTCTAATCGGAAACCGATATCATGGAATAAGAAAACGTACCGGACCAACCACTTGGGAAAATTTCGCTGGCATGTCATCAGGGTCCGTTAATGATATGGTGGTTGATACCATGAACAATTTCCTGTATATCGGGGGTGCTTTTAGTTATGTTGGTGACAGCATGTTTTCGTCTTGTGTTGCCATGTATGACGGTTTTCAATGGCATTCGCTTGATAGCGGCGTAAATGCAGATGTTTATTCTGCTGAAATGTACCATGGGGATCTTTATGTTGGAGGTGCTCTTTCAGAAACAACCAACGGTTTGGAATTAAACTACATAGGAAGGTGGGACGGCACCGAGTGGCATGATCTGCAAGGCGGATGTGCCGGTGCTGTTATGGCACTACAGGTATTTCAGGACACATTAATTGCAGGGGGTGCATTTTATCAGGTTGGATTAGGAGAAGAACCCCAACGTACCCTGGCCCTTGCCAAATGGCACATGCCCGAGTCAGGCTGTAATTACTTACAACCTGTATTGCATGCGTACGAAGAATATGGCATTCCCAAAGATACATTTTATTTAGACAGCGAGGCAGAGGTGCATTTTTACAACAACAACGCTTATGCTGACAGTTGGCAATGGGATTTTGGGGATGGCAGCACTGCCGATGTGCAGGAACCAGTGCACACTTATACGGATACAGGAGAATATGAAGTTAGCGTTACCGTAAGCCATGAAGGATGTGTAAAAAGCAGCATCAGGGATGTCTATGTTCAGTCTTCGTTAGGTAAAAAAGAACAAGAAAAACCTGTCATGGCCTTATATCCCAACCCATCTAGGGATGATTTTATATTGCAGCTGGAAAGTGAATTCATATTGTCGAAACCAGAGTATTTATTTGTGAAAGTAATAAACATGAAGGGGCAATTGGTTTATTCTTGTAAAATAGAGGACAAAAAAACAAGCATTCCCAGTACTGGCTGGCCTCGTGGTACATATGTGTGTAAACTATACCAGTCGGAAAGCTTAATCTCTACAAATAAAATAGTGCTTGAGTGAAGAAATTCTACTTGAGTATGAAAT
>CAYQMB010000088.1:0-12214 GCA_964418565.1 uncultured Bacteroidales bacterium
CGCATCATCACCGCTGAACGAAAAGGCTGATTATTCCGGTTTTCTCTTCAAAACTTCCGGGATTACATTTTCTATCTTTTCAGACGGATTGTGATGTACTGTCTGAAAACCCAGCTCGGTTGCCGTTTTGATGTTTTCGGCATTATCATCCACAAACAAACTGTTTTCAGGATTTAAACCGGTTTCACGCAACAGCCTGTGAAAAATTTCAGGATCCGGCTTGCGCAAACCCATTTCATGGGAATAAAAAGCCTTATCAAAATACGCATTCAGCCCGGATGAATTAAACCGCTGTCGTATCTGAGCATCGTAATACCGGAAGTGAATGCTGTTGGTATTGCTCAGCAAAAACAGGGGAAATTCCTCTCTCAGGCGGGTCAGCATATGCATGGTTTCCGGTCTGAAATCCAGAATAATGGTACTCCAGGCTTTGTCAATCTCTTCATCGCTCCATGCTTCCCCGGAGATACGCCTCATCTCATCCCTGAATTCGCTTTCGGAAATCCGGCCGGTTTCCAAAAGGTCAAACAAATCCGCCTGTATTGTCTCATGATACAGCCGGTCAAAATCAGTTAATCCCAGTTCTTTAAATGCTTTTACGGGAGCATTAAAATCGATGGGCAACAACACCTGACCCAGATCAAAAACAATTGCATTCTGTTTATCCATATTTCTGTTCACTTCTATACAAAAATAAGAATCCTCTGCTAATATTTGGCTTTTCTGAATTTGTTTTGTATCTTAATTTTCTCTTCTATGAACAAGCCGATTGTAACATACTGGGTTAATTTAAATAACCGGATAAAAAAAGTAAAGCATGCATCCGCGGAACTTGCCGGTTCCGAAATGCCTCCCGCGTCTGATCAAACTGACTGGGAAGGTGAGAATATCATGGAATTCATTGAAGGTGAAGACTGCCGGCTTTTTTATCAGGTGATGCTGCAACGGGTCAGAATATCAGGCAAACCACATACCTACACTTACCGCTGCGACAGCCCCGGTGTTGCCCGTTACATGAGAATGCAACTCACCCCCGAGGCAGGCAATGTGATACGCCATGACAATTTCCTGGACAAGGAACGCAAACTTATTCCACACATTCACTTTTATCAGGGTGATGCAACAAGCATGAAACGCTGCTCACTTTGCAACCGCCTGAAATCAGGTCATAAATGGGTAGATTTAGTGGACGAGAACATCTTCCATAAAGACGCTATGACATCCTGGCCAGTGGATTATACCGTTTGTCCTGACTGCCTGAAAAAACTGCCGGGGATCAGGAGATTTTAATAATTTTCACTCATACACAGGTACTTATAACCGCACCCTAAATTCTTTTATCAGAACAAACTCTCTTGTTGGCGGATAGAAAACTATACCAAAAATACTTTCAGATTAGTGAGAAAAACGTTTATGGTCTTAATTACAAGTTAAACTTTACACGATACATGTGCGACGGTTTTAATTATCGCAGAGCCAGCAGGCCGTTTGCCTCTGCACGTAACCAGCATTTGTATAATACGATCAGAATTTCACACTCAGCACAAGATCAATATAATCGCCTCTGAAATCGAGAAAATCATCAATCAACTCATCATCAAAAACATTTGCAGCATCATCCGTTTCGCTGTTCAGGCGCATGTAATACGCCATCTCAGGAGTGTATTGTACTGACATAAGCACATTTTCTGACACAAAAATATCCACACCAAAGGTAAAATCCAGTCCCATCTTTAGCATATCAGCACGATAGGCTCCAAGCATATTAAGCTCAACGGGTTGATTAATGCGTTCGATGGGAAAGTTTTCATACGATTCCTCGTAATGGTAATAGGATTTTTCAAAAAAATGATATCCACCCATCAGGCCTACGCCATAATAAAACCGAAAATCCTCCATGGGGATAACCCGTTCATAACCAATGCGCAAATCCAGAGTGTATATATTGTTATTATATTGCCGCATAATCACGCTGGTATCATCAAGCATAACCAGGTCCAAACGATCGTCAGCCAAATGGAAATTGATGTAATTGGCACTCACCCGCAAATTGGATTTTTCAAAGTGGTGCTTGTACTGAAAAAAGATTTTTGACGAGGGCATCATGCCACCACCTATCATCCCGAATGCTGGATAAACATTGAGCCCGATCAGGTCACCCTGCCAAATACTATCAGAAGCGATGCTGTCATTTATGGATTCATTGTCTTTAGTCTCCTGTGCCTGCAGGCTAAGCGTGACAAGCATTAAAACACTTAATAAAATTGCTATACGTTTCATATCTCCGGTTTTTGACTTAAAAGTAATAAAAATATCCTTTCATTGTATTAACGCGATATTTCTTCAATTGGTATGCCACTAACGGATCCCGGGGGCGGAATGTTCATCATATCGCAAATGCTTGGCACCACGTCAGTGATATTTACCGGCCTTGATACCCGCGTTTTGCGCACTTTCCATCCGTAAAACATCAAAGGCACATGCGTATCGTAGGTGTAGCAGGAGTTGTGATCGGCTGTGTAATATACATCCCGTATCCAGCCGGGTTTCAGAGCAATCAGCACATCCCCGCTGCGTTTCTGATGAAAAGAGTTCTGCATGTTCTTAAAAATACCTGATGTATAATCCGTACTTACCAGGTCATCAGCCGTCAACACAGCAGCCACACCATCGTATGACAAAATAAAATCGGCTACTTTTTTCTGCACATCAGCAAGCTTCAGGTCAGCATCTTCAATCAGGGTACGGTTCAAAAATATCTGTTGATTCTGATAATCGCGTATCCATTCGCCTTCACCATACAGCACATTCAGGTAGGATTTCAGCAGAGCTGTGACGTAATGGTGTTTGAAGCGGCCGCCTGGAAGCTTTTCGGACTCCCGGTACTCCGGATTGCTGCCCAAACCACTGGATGATGTCAGAAAGAACAATGTGTTGTTTTTTCCGGTCTCATCTTCAATAACATCCACCAGATGAGCCACCTCCTTGTCAAGTCGCAGCAACATATCCAGCATTTCCTTGGAATCGGGTCCAAAATATTTTCCGATGTTTTCACTCACATGATAATTCACCATCAGAACATCAGGTGTCAGGTCGTCCCCCAGATTTTCATTGAAAAAAGTAGCAACAGCAAAATCGGTGGTCATGGTATTGCCTTCGGGTATCATTTTGATGAATTTATCGCCCGTGTAATGGCCCTTGATATCTTCATACAGGTAAGGAAATGTTTTAAACTCTGCATCATAGCCATATTCAAAACGATTTGAATCGGGAATGGTACGCTTATAAAATTTCAGACTGTCCAGCGGCTCCCACTTCCTGTCAAAATACACAGAGGTATAATCGTTCTTATTGAATTTTTTCACCCATTTCGGAAGCTCCTCAAGGTAGTACGAACTGCTCACAAACTTACCGCTGTTTTCATCAAGCCAATATGCAGCATCGGCTTTAAAGCCGCCATTCATAACGGCAGCCGTAGCATCCAGCGAGACACTGTACACCTTACTTTGGTTTTGAAAATACATTTTCACAGCATCACTAAACGTGCTGGCCATCAATTGATCCGGTGAACATGCATTATCGCGGTTAAGCGTCCCGACAGGATCGTATTCTGAATTTTGCACGGCATGTATGCTGCCTTCCGACAGCGTTTCGAACCAGTAATCTGCCACTACCCCGTGCCATGAAGGCTCACTGCCTGTTACCAGACTGGCGTAACCCGGCGCCCGTTGCGTAAACAAATATTCGTAGTTGGCATTGCTGCAATAAGCACCCTGATTAATCAGTTTCTTAAATCCATGCTCCTGCAACATATCCCGGTTTTTATATACAAGATCGTATGGCAAGCCGTCGATTACAATTCCTACAACAAGCTTCGGATGACTGGCCGGCACATCAAAGCGCTGCGCGAAACCTGACACCGAAACCATCATCAAAAAAACAAACATTAATTTTCTCATCTTCTCACATATTTTTTGCAAACACAAACAAGACAAAAATACCCAGAGCCACACTGATCAGCACATTTAAACCGGCCATCAGGTATTGTTGCTGCCGCATCATTTCAAACACTTCATAACTAAAGGTGGAAAATGTACTGAATCCACCACAAAAACCAACGATTAAAAGGGCATATAAATTATCCGTAATGCTGTGCGAGCGACTAAAATAATACACAACAGCCGCTAAAACCAACACACTCAGCAGGTTTGAAATTATCGTTGCTACCGGATTGATGCTGCCATTGCCGGTAATTAAACGCGACACTCCGTAGCGTGAAACACTGCCCAATCCACCGCCCAAGAAAATGTATATCAACTGCATAAACAGAATTTTGCACAAAAATAGGAATTATTTATGCATTTCTGCCACCATCCCCTTTCATCAACACAAATAAGGTTTGATCCGCCAGTGGGCTGCCTGTTACGCCGGTAGTCGCACAGGCCGACTACTGGCGGAGACAAGGGGTTGAGGCCCAGGGTTGTTGCATTTTGTTGTCCCGCTATTCGCTGGATGGTTCAACATTTTATTTTTGTTGTGCACCTGCGTCACATACAAAAATAGTGTTTCACGCACTTGTTATTTGTTGTTTGTTATTTGCTATTTCATAAGTGTGGCGTGCCCGTTTTTGTTTTTCAGGGCAGGCACGAACCTTCAGGGTCGTAACTATCAAATTGTTAGCTTAATTGAATAAAACTGTACAAAGAGGGATTGAAACGACCCTGAAGGTTTTGCTACCCAAAAACCAAAAACGGTCGGGCTATCCGCTTGTATCTTTGAGCGTTGAATGATGACGCTCAAAGGATACCGCTTCTATCCCTCACGCAGGCATCATCGCTGCAAAATAAATTTCCCTGAATCAAAAAAATAATCTAACTTAGATACCGTAAAATAAACTCCGGCATGAAAAAACTGCTTATTCTGTTTCTCATCCTCTTTGGGCTAATCAATTATGGCAGCAGCCAGGACATTCAATGGATAAACCCGCTTCCACAAGGCAACAACTTAATGAGCATGTGCCATGCCGATTCCGCTGCCTTATATGCTGCCGGCTACCATGGTACCATTATAAAAAGCACAGACAATGGCCAAAACTGGGAAATCCAGTCAACACCCACCACAAAAGATTTGTACGACATTGCGTTTCAGAACACCGACCTAGGTGTAGCCGCGGGGTATGCTTGCATTCTCTTCACTGATAACGGCGGACAAACATGGGATACATCATCAAACAATACAATGGGTCAACTTGAAAGCGTGAACTGGCAGAACAATCAAAACCTTGTTGCATGCGGACGTGACGGACTTATCTTACGATCCGAAGACGGAGGCGCTTCCTGGTACAGTCTTTCCTCCCCTACAGGCATTGATTTGTTTTCCGTTGAGTTCCCGACTGAAACCACCGGCTATATTGCTGGTGGTGGCAACACAGCAGGCGGCAACCCCGTTGTTCTCAAAAGTACCGATGGAGGGCAGACCTGGTTTATGCAGTGCGACAGCCTCGAACACAGCCTCTACGACATTCATTTCACCGACAGCCTCAACGGATATGCCGCCGGAAACTTTTCATACGTGGTAAAAACCAGCGATGGCGGCAACACCTGGACAGAATTAAGCACACCTGACAACTCACACATTCGCAGCATCAGTGCTACAGAAAGCGGATACATCATTGCTTGCGACGCACAGGGGAACATCATAACCTCAATGGATGCAGGTGACACGTGGACCACCAATCAGGAATACAGGTACGAAAGCACATTTTTCCATGCCCTGGCAGGAAACCAGTATGCATACATTTGCGGATTGGGTGGCAGAATCCTGCGGACAGAAATCAACGCAGCAGCTTTTGAAAACCTTACAGGTACGGTTTTCAATCACCTGGTGGGGATGGGAACACCCGAAAACGGGAATATCTACATCGGTGGTGACGGAATTCTGATGCATTCAGATGATTTTGGTGAAAACTGGACATACCATTCCCATGAAAAGTTGAACGGTTTAACTGCCATTGATTTCACCTCCCCTGACTTTTTTTATGCCCTCACCTTTGACGGAATATACAAAAGCACCAACAGCGGCACAAGCTGGACATGGCAGCACGAAGCCTACAAAGCAAACTTTATGAAAGACCTCAGTATGGCCAGTCCAACGCTTGGGTTTGCCGTGGGCGGTGGAATCAGTCCGGGAGGAGCACAGTGGGCCACATGTCTGAAAACCACCGATGGTCAGACCTGGAACAACATTAGCATTGGTGCCGGAGAATATCTCACGTCCGTGTATGTGCATTCATCCTCTGAAATTTACATTACAGGCAGTGATGGAAAATTATACCATTCCACCGATGCAGGTAACAATTGGCATACCATTCACACAGAAATCAGCAACCACATAGCCGGCATATGTATACTGGAAGAAAAATTTTTTCTACTGGGCATCAATCCCTACGATCAGATATCCACGGTTTACCGCACCGAAAACAACCAGTCAGAATGGGACACGGTTTATCAGGTTAATGCGTACCTGAACCACCTGGAAACACTTGGTGACAGTCTGCTTTGCCTTTATGGTACAAACAGCACCATTGTTCAATCCTCCGACATGGGCGAAACCTGGTCAGAAATCACACTTCCTACCAATAATAACATAAGTGATGTTCATTTCATCAGTGACAGTTGCCTCTTGTTTGCCGGAAGCTACGGCAGCCTGCTCCAAATGGGAGACATTCCCGACAGCAGTGAAACAGAACCTGCTCCCCAGAACGGATTTAGGGTTTATCCCAATCCGGCAAGCGAAGAAATCCTACTGTCATTCACAAGTTATTCATCATCAGCTAAACTGGAAATGTTTGACCTCAGCGGAAAACAAATAATGTCAATCGGTTTCAACACCTCACAAGGGTATGTCAGGCACAAACTCATGCTCCCGGGAGACATACACAGCGGCATATACCTGCTCCGCATCAAACAGAACGGCCAAAGCCGGGAGCAAAAGCTGCTTATCCGCAACAGACCATAAGTTTATAGCCATGAATTAAAAAACATCCATTGAAACGGGTTGGCAAACCCGAAGACATCGCTTCTATGGCAGTGTTTCTCTTATCTGACAAGGCCGGATGGATTTCAGGTGAAGTGATACAGGTTGACGGTGGTATCAGCAGCATAAGTTAACAGAAAAAGGCTGCCCGATGGAGCAACCTTTCTGCGAATAAGATGAAGTTCTTAGTTGAATTAACTCAAATTTTCTACCGGCATTTTGCGGTCTACTTTTTTAATCAGACCGGCAAGCACTTTACCCGGACCGATTTCAGTAAATGATTCAGCACCGTCGTCCATCATGGCTTTTACGGTTTGTGTCCAGCGGACAGGACTGGTAAGCTGAGCAATCAGGTTTTCACGGATATCATCCGGATTGGTATACGGTTTGGCATCCACGTTCTGATATACCGGACATACCGGCTCAGCAAAGGATGTATCTTTGATGGCCTGAGCCAGCTCTTCGCGGGCGGGTTCCATAAAAGGTGAGTGGAAAGCACCACCAACGGGCAGAGGCATGGCGCGTTTGGCACCGGCTTCTTTCAGTACTTCAATGGCTTTATCAATGCCGGCTTTTGAGCCGCTAATCACCACCTGACCGGGGCTGTTGTAATTGGCAGGGATGACTACATCGTCAATTTCGGCGCATTTTTCCTCAACCACAGCATCTTCCAGACCGAGGATGGCAGCCATGGTAGATTCTTCCGTTTCACAGGCTTTCTGCATGGCCATAGCACGTTTTGACACCAGCACAAGGCCGTCTTCAAAACTCAGCGCCTGGTTTGCTACCAACGCGGAAAACTCACCCAGCGAGTGACCGGCAACCATATCGGGTTTAAACTCATCCCCCATCACCAGGGCACGAATCACCGAGTGCAGAAAAATAGCAGGTTGGGTTACTTTGGTCTGTTTGAGCTCTTCCGGTGTTCCCTCAAACATGATGTCTGTGATGCGAAAGCCCAGAATGTCATTGGCTTTTTCAAATTTTTCTTTGGCCTCGGGATAGTTGTCGTACAGGTCTTTGCCCATACCCGGAAACTGTGCTCCCTGACCGGGAAATACAAATGCTTTCATACTATAATGGTTTTTAAGTTCTTACATAAGTTTCGATCCAACAAGCTGCAGAAACTCTTTGCGGGTTGGTTCTTTCAAAAATGCACCGGTAAAATCCGATGTTGTGGTTACAGAATTCTGCTTTTGCACGCCACGCATCTGCATGCACAAATGACGGGCTTCAATAACAACACCAACGCCCAGGGGCTGCAGAGCATTCTGAATGCTGTCCTTGATTTGCGTTGTCAGGCGCTCTTGTACCTGCAACCGACGGGAATATGCTTCCACCACGCGGGCAATTTTACTCAGTCCGGTGATGTAATGATTCGGAATGTATGCCACATGCGCTTTTCCGATAAAGGGAATCATATGGTGTTCGCACATGCTGAAAATATCAATATCCTTAACAATCACCATCTGCTGATAATCTTCTCTGAAACGTGCTGACTGCAGAATTTCTTCAGGATCCATATTGTATCCCTGCAACAAAAACTGCATGGATTTGGCAACCCGCATCGGCGTTTTTGCCAGGCCTTCACGATTGACATCCTCACCCAGCAAATCAATTACTTTTGAATAATGATCAGCAAGCTCATTGGTAATCTTATCATCATACTTATCGGTGCGGACAAAACCGCCTTCCTCTTCGTGATTTATTGTGAATTCCATAATTATTATCTTTAGATTTGCAAAGTAAACATTTTTTCCATCACAAATGTTGATTTAGAAACAATGAATAACACCTTACTCATCATACCGACCCTTTTCGAAGCAGAACACATTCTGGACAGTAACCTGTCTGTAAAACAAACGGAAAATCTGTACAGCCTGCCTGCTCTGAATACAGACCTGCTGATTTGCGGACCCGGTTTGCCTGTCAGCATCATGCGCATCACACAGCACCTGGCCTCAGAGAATGCGTATACACTGATGTTACTTGCCGGAATTGCCGGAAGCTACTCCGATTCCTTTCAAGCGGGTGATCTGCTGGTTGTGGAAACCGAGAAATTCGCGGATATCGGGTACATGTACAACGGGCAATTTGTACCACTCACCAACAGCAAAACCTGGAAAGACTATCGCCGCGGTGTGCTGATTAATGAATATCAGGTACTGCGCCATGAAACCGGGTTAAAGAATGTAAGTGCCAATACGGTTAACCTCAACAATGCAAACCTGAAAGGTATGCCGGATGCTGATATTGAAAATATGGAAGGAGCAGGATTTTTTCTGCTGGCAAAGGAAGTAAACATCCCTTACCTTGAGATACGCTCGGTATCAAATCCTGTGACAGAACGAAACAAAAAGAAATGGGAAACCAATCTGGCACTCGGAAAACTCACCTGGTTTCTGAATACCTATCTTAAACGACGTGTTTCATGAGCAAGCTAAAACTGAGCATCTCCTCCTGCCCCAACGATACGTTTATGTTTGCTGATTTTGTGCAGCGCTACAAGCAGGAGATTGATCTTCGCATTGAAGATATTGAAACCCTCAACGACATGGCCGTGCATGAGGAAAGTGATATCACCAAATTATCCTATCATGTGTGGCTGAAATTGCGCGATACGTACGATCTGCTTAACAGCGGTGCCGCCATGGGTGAAAACTGCGGTCCCATACTCATATCAAAACACAAAGCCTACCCCGACGAAGTGCCGGATATGAGCATTGCCATTCCCGGAGAAATGACCACTGCCAACCTGCTGCTGGATATTTTTTATCCTCAGGTAAAGGCAAAAAAAGTACACGTTTTTTCTGACATTGAAGAGGCTGTGCTTGATGGTGAAGTGGATGCCGGCTTGATCATTCACGAAAGCCGTTTTACATATAAAGACAAAGGGCTGAATGAAATTGTGGATCTTGGTGAATTGTGGGAAAGTAAAACCGGCTTGCCCACCCCGCTGGGCGGAATTGCCATACACAAACGTGTTCCAAAAACTAAAAAACAGGAAATTGACAAAGCTCTGCACAAAAGCATACAAAAAGCCTTTGCCCAGCCTGAATCAGCTATGCCGTTTGTCCGCAGGTACGCTCAGGAAATGAAAGATGAGGTGATGAAAAAGCACATTCAATTGTATGTCAACCGTTATTCCCTCGGTGATGACAAGGCCGTAAGGCAATCTGTTGACCGGCTGCTGAAAGAAGCTGAGGAAAAAGGAATTGTCTAAAGAACAGCAACTACGCTATACCTTCAGGGTCGTACCTATCAACGCTTTGCTAAATGGTTGAAGCTTGTAACACGGAAGGTTAAAACGACCCTGAAGGTCGGGGTGCTACTGACCTTCAGGGTCGTACCTATCAACGCTTTGCAAGCAAAAAGGTTTTAACATGTACCACAGAAGATTGGAGCGACCCTGAAGGTCGCAGCGTGTGCTTTTCAGCGCATAATCACAATGCCCTTGTTTTCCACCAGCAGGCTGATGACCTTTTGAATTTTGATTTTCTCCTGCATGAGCTTGTATATCTCATCCTGGCTTGCGCCGTTTTTCTGGGCTTTCTGAATGCGCTTGTTGGTTTCTTCCTGGGCTTTTTGCATCACCTTACGCTTGTACTGATGAATCAGGTTCGGGATAAATTCAGACAGGTTGTCTTCGGCGGTTTCAACAAAAGTGCCCCGTTTTTCCCAGAATTTATGCAGGTAATATTTGGTGGTACACAACTCTGCCGATATGCGTGCCACATCCGGGTCTGTATGCTGAATAAAGTGTTGTTTATCAATGGGCTTGCCAGTAGCAATTAAGGCATCAGCCTGTTCAAACAGCTTGTAGTACAACAAATTTTCAAATTTCAGGGCATCGTTGCGGATTTCATTGATGATGTAGTGGGCTACCGAGCGTTCTGCTCCGGATTCCTCATCTTTTTCGAGTAATTCGTTACCATAATTGAGAAGCAGGGTAATGATTTCCTTTTCATGTTCCTCAAAGATGATGTTGGTAACATGAGCAGGAACGGCAGGAGTGAGATTATTTCGGTTGTGTATTTGCTTGCGCCGCTCCTGTTTTTGCTTGTCACGCAGGTTTTTTGCCCTGAATTTCTGAAGCTCGGAATAGAGAATATCCTCTCCCATTTCCATTTGCTTGCTGACAGCCTTGATGTACACCGACTGCTTGATGTTATCCTCAAGCATGGAGATGGTACGGACAATGGAGCTGACCATTTCTGCGCGTTTAACGGGATCGCGGTCGGCTTCCTCCATCAGCAGTTTGGTTTTAAACTGTATGAAATCTTCCTGCTGATTGCCGATGTATTCGCGGATTTCATCGGGGGTGTGGGCCTTTGCAAAGGAGTCGGGATCTTCTCCGTCGGGGAAAATCACCACTTTCACATTCATTCCCTGCTCCAGAATCATATCAATTCCACGCAGGGATGCTTTCAAACCGGCCGGATCGCCATCGTAAAGGATGGTAACGTTTTCGGAAAAGCGGCGGATAAGCCTGATCTGATCTTCGGTAAGGGATGTTCCGGATGAGGCCACCACATTTTCTATGCCTTTCTGGTGCATGGAAATTACATCGGTATAGCCTTCCACCAAGAGGCAAACATCCTGCTGAACAATGGCCCGCTTGGCCTGAAAAATCCCGTACAGCACCCTGCTTTTGTGGTAAACTTCCGATTCGGGCGAATTCAGGTATTTGGCCGTTTTTTTGTCGGTGCTAAGGGTACGACCACCAAAGGCAATCACCCTGCCGGAAACCGAATGGATGGGAAACATCACACGGCCGCTGAACCGGTCGGCCTGCCAGTCGTTTTTAACGATGGTAAGCCCGGTTTTTTCGAGAAACTCCCGTTTGTATCCCTTACCCAGGGCATAGTTGGTAAACTCGTCCTTTCCTTCAGGGCAATATCCCAGATCAAATTTTTCTATCATTTGATCGGTAAAACCCCGCTCACGCAAATAACTCAGACCCGCAGCCCTGCCTTTTTCATCCTCGGTTAGCTGGCGGATAAAGTACTTTCTGGCAAACTCATTGAGCACCATCATGCTTTCGCGCATGTCTCGCTGGGCCAGATCCTCTTCGCTGGGCTTCTCCTCCTCTACCGGGATGTTGTATTTACCTGCCAGGTATTTGAGCGCTTCGGGATACGACATGTGCTCATGATCCATGACAAATTGCACCACATTG
>CAYQMB010000089.1:0-12073 GCA_964418565.1 uncultured Bacteroidales bacterium
AAATGATATTATCATTGAACAGCTTGCTGAATTTGGCTTGCCTGTCCTGTCTGAAGAATCAGCCCGGGATACGCACCAAAAGCGTAAAAGCTGGGATTTGCTCTGGATGATTGATCCCATTGATGGAACAAAAGCTTACCTGAAAGGTGGCGATGAATATACCATCAACATTGCTTTGATCCGAAGAAATGAACCTGTCCTTGGGGTTGTGTTTGCTCCCGCATTAGCACAGTTATGGTACGGCGTGAAAAATGCCGGAGCCTTTAAGCATCATGTGAAAGATGGTAAAATAAGTGCAGCAGAAATCCTTAGTGCCAGTGATAATCTGCCTTTTCAGAAAAATGACAGCCCTGTGGTTATTGTTTCAAAATCCCATATGAATCCCGCAACCGAATCGCTTATTGAGGAAGTAAGGCAGCTATACCCCGATGCTGAGGTCAAACAGGAGGGAAGTTCACTGAAGTTTTGCCGATTGGCAGAAGGCAGTGCCGATATTCACCTGCGTGCCGGAACATTGCACGAGTGGGATACTGCTGCCGGAGATGCGGTGCTAAGGGCATCCGGTGGAATAACATTGCGCGGAATGGGAGATAAGCCATTGCTGTACAACTCAGAAAACCTGGAAATTTCCGGTTTATTCGCAACGAATGCGTATTACTGTCAGTGAATTCTGAAGTTAAGGATTTAATACTTGATAAAAAGTGTAGTATAAAGGTCACCTTTTACGCGGAAGGCTGCCTTGTCAAACTTCGGAGCCCCGAATCTGGCCCGGGCATTATTTGAAAAGCAATACCCTTCCTGCGGAATGCCCAGAAAGTTTGTGTCCATCTCATCGTTCTTGTTTTCATCGTGCAGAACAGCCATAGCATATTTTCCGGCCGGGACATTTTCAAAGCGAATAAGGGTCATGTTTTCCTGTGCTTCTGTCTTGATGCCCATGTAAGCATTTTCCTTGGTGGGGAAATCATCGGCATTGTCGTATAAAGCAGCACTGATGACACCATCATCTGACCTGACATTTTTGATCTGAACTTCTACGGTGTAGGTCTGCGCGGAAAGTAAACCTGCAATCAGCAATGATAATCCTGTAAGTAGACTTTTCATAATTAAGAGCTTGGTTTGTGCTAATAACACACCGATTAATCAAATGTTTATTTTAAAGGCGAGTCCGGTTCCTTTTTCATTGCCCGGAAAAACATGCGGTCAAGAAAGGCAGGCCAGAATTTTTTTATCAGATTCACAAGTATTCCTGTCCTTGATATGGCGATAAAACGGCGGCGTTGCTTAACGGCGCGATATATTCTGTAAGCAACATGTTCCGGAGATGTCATTTTTTCTTCTTTCCGGGGCGTGTCGCCCTGTGGTGAACCATCGGCTGTCAGTGCGGATTTTCTTACATTGCTGGATGTGAAGCCCGGTGCAATAATAAGCACATGCAGATGCTGATGCAGATGTTCAATGCGAAGGGTTTCCAGAAAACCCTGCATGGCAAATTTGGAGGCACTGTAACCTGAGCGTGCCGGCAATCCATGTATTCCGGCAACAGAAGATACCCCGACAACAGATCCTTTTGTTTTTAGCAGATGGGGAAGGGCATACTTGGTGCAGTGTACAGTGCCCCAGAAATTCACATCCATTAAGCGGCGCATGACATCCAGATGCATGTCAAGAAACATGGCCCTCATGCTAATGCCGGCATTGTTAATTAAAATATCAATGCGCTTGAATTTCCCTATGGTTGTCTCTACCATGTGCTTGCAATCCTCTTCTGCCGATACATCGGTGGGGATAGCCAGTACCTCATTCTTCTCTGATAATTCTTTGGCGTATTCCTCCAGTTTCTTCTTATTACGGGCTACCATGACAACATTGTAATTGTGTTTGGCATAGTGACGGGAAAGAGCCAGGCCTATACCAGATGAAGCTCCTGTAATTATCACAACCTTTTTTTCAGACATAGTAGAATTTTTAACAAATATACGTTATATGGGTGCAGGTTGTTCAGTTATACCGTTTTTTCCTTGAAAATAAGGCAAATATTTGGTGAAGTATAGCCTTAAATGTTTGCCCGATAATATTTTGGATGGTTTATAATGTTTTTGCTACACTCGTGTTTAAGTTCCCTTTTTGTGTCATCAGGCATTTTGTGTATATTTAATGCGAAGAACCAATTGAAATACCGTAATGCTAAGCCATTTACATCAAGCAATATTTCACCTTTTTGCCATATTGTCTGCTCAGGGAAGTCAGACTTCCTCAGAGGAGGCAGAATTGTTTCTTAAGGCATTTCTCTCCGATGCACTGAACCAGTCTGATCTTGAGAAGGGATTGCAGCACTTCCGTATTTACCTTGCTAAATACCAAAAAAGTGCCGGGAAAAAAGGCCTGGCTTTAAGTTCTGTTAAGTACCTTAAAACCCTGCAGAGTATGAGTGATAACCTGCGTCTGGAAGAACGCCACCTGCTTTGCATTCGCCTGCTTGAATTTATTTCCCGAAATCAGCGCATGAACGATCATTTGCTTGATTTTGTAAAGCTGACAGCGGAAGTGTTTAGCATTGATCAGAAGAAATTCAACAGAATTTATGACGTGATTCTGCATGAATCAGGGATGCCTGATTCATTCAATGCCACCTTTCCTGATGGCATCCGGATTATCTTTCTTTCTTCTGATGAGATTTACATAAAAACCCAGGTTTCAGATAATGAATCGGATGTTTTTTTCAGATTGCAATATCACCAGCGGATTGAATTGAGCGATGGCAGATTATTAATCTATTCGGATATCCTTAAAGCTGCAGGCACTGCAAGTCCTGAGTCAAGCCGACTTGTGTTGCGGAAGCTTGAGTATAAAGCAGGAGATCAGCGCTTGTTTGCTGATTTATCTCTCGATGTGGATGCACCTTCGCTTATTGCTGTTATGGGTCAAAGCGGAGCGGGTAAGAGTACCCTTCTGAAACTGATTGCCGGTATAGTTAAACCCGATTCAGGTAACATTTGGTTTTCCATGCAGCAGCCATGCCTGATGTATGTGCCTCAGGAGGATAGCATTAATCCCGACATTCCTGTACGGCAGCAAATTAGATTACTGGCAAATAAATATCAGATCACTGACGCCGATAAGCGCACCGATGAATTGCTGAAACGAACCGGGCTCGAGGATAAAGCCCTGATTAAGCCCGGGATGCCCGGCGAATCTATACTCTCCGGTGGTGAGCGTAAACGTATGGCCATAGCCTGTGGTCTGGCTGCTGATCCTGACATATTGTTATGTGATGAACCCAGCAGTGGCTTGTCGTTTGAAGATTCAGAGCGCGTAATCCGTTTCCTCAGAGATGCTGCCAATCAGGATTGTATGGTGATCTGTAGTCTGCATCAACCGGATGCTGCCGTGATGAGCTATTTTGATAATATGCTGTATCTGGATAAAGGAGGCAAACCTGTTTATTACGGGGAACCATCAGCCTTTGAAAATTATGTTGATCAGGCCACAGATCAGACAGCACAAAATTTGCTCACTGAAACACAGAATTCATCTCTGGCCAGGGCAGAATCCATTGTCAGGCAAAAACGGCTTGATGAATTTGGACAGACCACAGGTGAACGCAGATTCATGCCCGCTTTCTGGCAGACTACGTTTGAGTCAGCTCTAAAACTCAAAGAACTACCGGAAAAACGTTTTGCTGCCGGCTCCGGAAAAATTCCGCTTTACAGGCACTTACAGTATTTTATGGCGGATCTGATGCATCGCAAGCTGTTTTCCACACTATTACTTGTCTATGCACCCGTTCTGGCTGTTTTGCTGGCCCTGGTATGCAGGTTTTCTGATAGTACTACATACCAGCCGGATTATAACCCCCATTTTCCCGTCTTTTTTGTTATGAGCATTCTCGTGGCTTTGTTTTCAGGACTCATATTCAGCCTGGGTGAATTCAGTCGACAGTCTCCCGAACGTAAGCGGGAATGGACATATGAACGAACCAATCAGCGGTTTTCAATTGCCAGGATAGTGGTTTTGTTACCTGCCGGATTGTTTCAGGCCGTGGCTTACAGCCTGATTTCTGTTTTGATCCTGCAGGTGAAATTTCTATTCTTTCCCTTAAGCCTGATGTATTTTGTTCTCTGGCTTTTTGCAACCGGAACAGGCCTGATTCTTTCCCTGTTTTCGCATGGAAAGCTGTGGGTTTACCTCATCGTTCCGGTTTTGCTCATCCCTCAGATAATTTTCAGCGGAGCCATGATTTCATGGGAAAAGTTCCCGGGCAATGATGGGAAAGGCGATGCCCCTTTTGCCAGCCACTTTTTTGTTGCTTCCCGCGCCTATGAAGGCCTGAAAACCGAAGCAATATACAGGCATCCTGATTCAGATTTTAGTCATGAACGCACATATTACCTGAGCCTGTTTTATTTGCAGGATGTTCTTCCCTGCTGGACATCAGAATGCAAACCAGGGTTAAATTCGGATGATGCGGCTCAGATTCTCTGGAATGCATTGCCCCCGGATGTCAAAGATAATCTTCCTGCTGCCCTGGCTGATAATCCTCAAAAGCTTGAGGCAGAGGCAGAACGGATTTTTACTGCTACCTTAGCAACGCAGGAGAAAATAAAGAAACCATTTCCTGCCTTATGGTACAGCACTATGAAACCAGATATGCCCGCTGCGAAATGCCTGCAAGGAAAACTTCAGCTTAACGCTTATCCGTATTACAGAACCGGAAGTTTGCGTTCTCCCGATGCAGCTTTTGTTACGTTTGGAGGCATTACAATGCGGCATGTTTACTGGTCTGTTTTGCTGATCGCCATTGGCGCTTTGCTGCAGTTTGCCTTTATTCTGTCAGGGAATTATAAATGGCCATGGACGAAATGACCTGCAAGCAGAAGGTGGAAAACCAAATTATTTCTTTCGGGATTAATCTTTTTTTTGATTTCTTTGTTGCTCGGATAAAGATAATTCTATGAATATGATTCTATTGGCGCAACAACCTTCAGTATTTCCGTTGGGGATTCGTATTGACGAACCGGTTACAATGATTACGGATGTAGCTGTGGCAGCCGTGTGTTTTTTCGCCTTTGTCAAGCTGATTCAAATAAAAAGCGATTTGCGCATCCGGAAATTTCTCATGTTTTATTTTCTCGGAATGGGAATAGCAACGTTTATCGGTGGCGTGATAGGTCACGGATTTTTGTATGCCTTTAGTTTTGCATGGAAATTACCTGGCTGGATTACCAGTATGCTGGCCGTAATGCTTTTGGAACGTGCTGCCATTGAACATTCCGTGAAAGTGGCTCCCAAAAATGCAGTGGTCTTTTTCAAATGGATGAACGTTATTGAGCTGCTCACCTTCATGACCCTTACTTTCGTTACCATGCGTTTCCGCTTTGTTGAGATTCACTCTGCCTACGGGGTGATGTTTGTGGTAGGATCGTACTCGTTATACGCGTATTATAAAATGCGCAGCAGGGCAAGTAAAATATTTCTGGTGGCTGTTGGATTTGCCATCGTATCATCAATTATTTACCTGGCAGAGTTTAGCATCCATACCTGGTTCAATTACCTGGATGCTTCTCATACGCTGATGGCAGTAGCGGCATTTATCTTTTATAGGGGCTCGGTGGTTATGATTGAGGAAAATGAGGCGTATTACAACAAAAATCCCGAAGCTGCTTAGCTTTCAACCCCGGCATGTTAATAACTTGAGGCAATCTGTCGTCATTCAAAAATCAGAAGTCTGTACTTTTGAGTAAACGCGTATGTTATGAAAAAGTGCCTCACGTTTTTGCTTATGATATTTCCGTTTGTTGCTCTTACAGCACAAGAGGAAATGAGTACAAAAGACTATATAGAAACGTATTCCGACTGGGCTGTGGATGAGATGAAACGTGCCGGAGTTCCGGCTTCTATAACGCTTGCCCAGGGAATTCTGGAATCACGATCAGGAAACAGCCGCCTGGCAACAAAAGCCAATAACCACTTTGGCATCAAATGCCATTCAGACTGGAAAGGCAAAAAAATATATCATGATGATGATGCCGATCAGGAGTGTTTTAGAAAGTACAAAAATGCGTATGAATCATTTAAAGATCATTCGGCCTTTCTGCAAAAATATAATCGGTACGCATTCCTGTTTGATCTGGATCCCACCAATTACGAAGACTGGGCAAAGGGGCTGCAAAAGGCTGGATATGCGACGAATCCAAAATACGCTGAAATCCTTATCGGGTTAATTGAACGGCATAAATTGTACGTGTACGATCAGGGAGTCAGTACCGAAATGGGGGATACCCATGTACTGGCTGATGGCAGCATTCGCAACAGAGTGCAGCCCGGATTTACCGATAATTGGGTGATTGATCCGTACAACAGGGAGATTATCGAAAACAATGGAAGAAAATTGATTGTTGCCCGTGGCGGTGATAATATAATATCCCTGGCGCAGGAGTTTGAAATGATGCCATGGCAGTTTTATAAATACAACGATATGGCAAAATCAGACAGCATTCAGGCTGGTCAACTGGTTTACCTGCAGCCCAAACGCAACAAAGCCGACCAGGGGTTTGAAAAGCATACGGTTGAAGAAGATGAAACCATATGGAACATCAGTCAGCAATATGGTGTTAAGGAAAATAAACTTCGCCGTAAAAATGATCTTGCCAAAAACGAAGAAGTACAGGCCGGCGATGTTATTTACCTGCGAACCAATGCTGACGGATCTTCATTTCTGGGATTGTTCTAAAGTTTTTTAATGCTTTTCGATGTGCTTAAAATGTTTATCACGCCAAGGATAAGCAGCAAAAGCATCCCGCCAATAAATACCCAGATATCATTCAGGGCCGATTCACTCAAAACGGCCTTGAGATTGCTTCGCCAAAGCTCCTGAAGCATGAAATACGGTATCAGACTTAATCCGAAAACCAAAACGCTGGTTAATGCATTAAGCTGTAGAAAAGGCCGGAGTATTTGCCTGTGACTATACCCCAACATGATAAGGTAATGAATGTTCTGCTTGTTTTTCTGCAGTAGCAGATGGGAGCTCAGAATGAACATCCACAAGGCCAGCAGGCTTATGAACAGCCCTGTGATCAGCACGATAACGGTTGCGGTGTTTAGCAGGAGCCGCGCTTTGCCATTGTTTAGCTGCTCTTTATTGTAATCGTAGCCGGATGCCTTGATGTAGGCAAGCAATTCTGTATCGGAGGGATCAGGGGTGATCAGTATAAGCCGTGACACGGGTGGGTTGGTTTCTCCGAATTCTGCATTGGTATATGTCAAAAATTCCAGCGGCACCAAAATGGTGTTAAGCCGGTCAGAAAAGCCAACAATACGGGCTTCAAACTGAGCCTGTGTGCCATTCCCCTCAATGCTTACCTTAAAAGGAATCAAACCGGCAGCCTCTTCGGATATCTGGGGCAGGTTTTGTGCCGTGGCAAAGCCGAAATTGTACAAATTGAGGTAAGTTTTGGGTAAAATCACAGGAATGAAATCACGGGTGCTGTTCCAGCCCCAGTCTTCATCTTCAAGATCAATAAACCGATCGGGTACGGATTCAAAAAACAGCTCGGTATAAAAGCCGCCCAACTCTTTGTTGGCTGTATATGCGCGGGCTTTAAAACTGCTGGCTGTAAAGGGTGTAAGGTCGCTGATGAAAGTCTGGCTTTCAATTTCACGCATTTCTTTCTGGCTGAAAGAAGGTTTTTCTTTGCGCTTTAGCAACTGGCCTGTGGTGGCAATGGGTGAAATGTCTTTGCTGATGATCAGATGCTCCCCCCGCCATAAATCGCTGGCTGAAAACGCAGGGCGGATGTCTGCATAGAAGCGAACCGCCAGCATGATGATGCTGAATCCTGCCCACATCACAAGAAGTATGAAAATCAGGCGTGGCAGATTTACGGCTTGTTTCAGTACCTTACGTATCATAAGTTCAGCGTGGTTTCAAAGCCTTCTGCCTGAGGGCTAAGGCTGGTTAGCAGTATGCCGGCTCCGTGTTTGGCTGCTTCGGTTTTTATCAGATTCCCGGCAATGTCAGCATTGGCTTTGTCAAGGTGAGAAAATGCCTCATCCAGAAAAATGAACTCAAACGGTTGGCATAAAGCCCGTATGATGGCAATTCGTTGCTTTTGACCGTATGATAAAATCCCTGCCGGCTTATGCTGATGCTCAGCCAGACCACAGATTTTCAGGTAATCCTGGATTTTTGATTCACTATAGTGGTTGGTCAGACGGTTTTTGATGCGGATGTTTTCCAGCCCGCTCAGATGTGAGAATAAACACAATCCCTGAGGAACAAGAGCCAGCGTGTGCCTGCGGAGTGTGGTCCATTCCTGCTGTTGGTATGTACGAATGTCTTCATTGTTGATATACACCTGTCCGGAATAATCTTTTCGCAGCCCGAACAGAATGCTGACCAGGCTGGTTTTTCCTTTTCCGGAGGCTGCAGATATCAGGTAATCCCTGCCTGCTTCAAAAACAACATCCCTTCTCCATACCTGAGAATCTTCCGCGGGAAGCTCAACCAGGGGAGAAGGGATGATTTGTCTGAGTTCAATTTTCATACATTATTCAGCAGAAAGGTCTTCATCCATTTCCGCTTCCAGTTCTTTAAGCATGGCTTCAACATCTTCTTCTGAAATGGTGTCCATAGCCTCCTGAGCTTTTTCCCACTCATCTTCGCTCAGCTCTTCTTCTGCCCATTCATCAGCATAAGCACCGGGGCCACCGAACATAGGCAAACGATCCAGCATATCGGTTTCTTCCATCAGTTCTGCCATATCGTTAATGCTCATGTCGCGGATGTCTTCATTCACGCGCATTTTAGCTATCATTGTAAACTGGCCGGCTTTTTTATCCCAGTCGAAATGCATATGGGCGTAGTTGTCATCCAACTGAACATCCAGCATTTTTTCCATCATGGTGATCTCAGTGTCCATATTTTCAATATTGCTGGAAAACCACATGTTGAAATCCATAACATTGTTGTAAAATTCAGCAAAATCCTTGTCTTCCATTATGCTTTCACCAGCTTTCTGATTCATAAGCTCTTTGGCTTTTTCTTCCAGATCAGCCATGCCGTCACTGCCGATGATCATGACTTTTGTTTTATCCCAGATGGCAATGCCCTTAGGGAAGCTGACTGTTTTAAAGCCATCTTCATCTTCAATTTTCAGCTCAAATTCCATTTCCTTAGCTACCTTTTTCAGCGTTTCCTCAAATGTGGAGGCTTTTTTCAGCAACATGCTTGTGCCAAAGATCATATTGTCATCCATAGGAGCAGCAAAAAAGAAGCTTTCCTTGTACATGTCAATGCCGGATGTGGTGGGGTCTTCAATGAAATCTTCCAGCAGATCGGCCATGACCTTGCTGTCTTCACGGAGTTTCTCCATCATTTCCTGATAATCTTCATTTGCTTTTACCTCTTTTACCATCTCATCCCTGTTTTCAGGATCGGGCTTAAGGGTCATTACGGCAAATGCATCACCCGGAATGGTGTTGATGTGTTCGGGTTGCTTGCTGCATGAACTAATGAGAATCATAAGTACGACAGCAATCGAAAGTAAACTGGTAATTCGTTTCATAATGATTGTGGTTTTGGGTTTACAATTTAAAACTCTAAGATACAGATAAAATTGCTTTTGCGTACATGTTTAGAGAAAAAATCTGATTCAGGTTTTATAATCACGCTTTGCTGCATATTAGATGCACAGAAGATGGAATAAATCACATCACGATACTGCCGCTTCCGAAAACCGTATATTTTTTGTACATTCGAAAAAACAAAAGTTATGAAACACATACCGTTCAATATCCTCGAAGATTTCATGAAACAATGCCTGATGAAGAAAGGCGTGCCGGAAAACGATGCAGCCATTGTGGCTGATGTGCTGATCACAGCCGATAAATTGGGCATTGACTCCCATGGTGTTAACAGGTTGAAACCCATTTACCTGGATCGCATTGATGCAGGTATTCTGAATCCGGAAACCACAGTGGATGTGGTCAGGGAATTTGGTGCTACGGCTGTGCTGGACGGAAACAACGGCATGGGTCATGTCATCAGCAAAAAAGCCATGCAAATGGCCATTGACAAAGCCAAAGAGCAAGGCATCGGTATGGTGGCTGTGCGCAATTCCTCGCATTACGGCATTGCCGGCTATTACGGTCTGATGGCGGAAAAGGAAGGCATGATCGGTATCACAGGCACCAATGCCCGGCCATCCATCGCTCCGACCTTTGGTGTGGAAAACATGCTGGGAACCAATCCGCTGACCTTCGTTATGCCTAGCGATGAGGATTTTCCGTTTTTTCTGGATTGCGCTACATCCATTTCGCAGCGGGGAAAATTTGAGTATTATGAAAAACACGGAAAACAACTGCCTGAAGGCTGGGTGATAAACCGCGACGGTAAAACCATGACAGATCCCAAAAAGGTTTTGAAAGCCCTTGTGGATAAAGAGGCAGCCTTAACGCCGCTTGGAGGTATTGGAGAAGATGGTGGCGGATACAAAGGCTATGGCTACGCTACCGTGGTGGAGATTTTATCTGCTGCCCTGCAAAGCGGTGGCTTTATGCACGCTCTTTCAGGTATGCGCGATGGTAAGAAGGTACCATATCGCCTTGGGCATTTTTTCATTGCCATAAACATTGAAGCCTTCAACGATATCAAATCCTTTAAACGCATTACCGGAGACATCTTGCGCTCTCTGCGAAATTCAAAGAAAATGCCGGATCAGAAACACATCTATACGGCCGGCGAAAAAGAGCATCTGAGCTACCTGGAGCGTGCTGTGTATGGTGTGCCTGTGCCACCCGCTCTTTTTGATGAAATGAAAGGGCTCTGGAAAGAATTTAAACTCACGGATTTTGACAAATACTTCAAATCATGACAGAACATCAGGGACGTTTTCCATCCGCTACAGGGCAACACGTGTTTTACCGCGTATGGATGCCTGAATCGGAGCCAAAGGCCGTTTTGCAGATTATTCACGGGATGGCCGAGCATTCAGCGCGTTATGCCTCCTTTGCAGAATACATGTGCAAGCATGGATTTATTGTGGCTGCCAACGACCATCCCGGGCATGGTGTAACCGGCAGCGAAGCGGGAAAAACCGGTTATTTCGACGAAAAAAACGGCTGGAATAAAGTGTGTCAGGATTTGAAACGCTTTAACGAACAGCTCCGGGAAACGCACAAACTACCGGTTTTTATCCTTGGTCACAGCATGGGCAGTTTTTTTGCCCGTTGTCTGATGATTCGTTATCCTAAAATGGCCAAAGCATGGGTGCTTTCCGGAACGGGAAACTTCACGCTTGCCGAAAGGGTGGGAGGATTTGCTCTTGCTAATCTGAGTTTGTTTTTTAAAGATCCCGAGCAAAAAGCCGGATTTTTGCATAAGCTCAGCTTTGGAGCATATAACAAAAAATTTAAGGATGAAGACAGCGAATTTGCCTGGATTTGTTCTGACAAGAGCGTTGTGGGAGCATATACCAAAGATCCCTGGTGTGGATTTGTTGCCAGCGGCGCGTTTTACCGGGATTTGCTATACGGTATCAACATCATTCATAAAACGAAAGAATTAAGAAAATTGCCACCGAAATTACCCGTATTATTGATTTCCGGTAAGGATGATCCGGTGGGTAATTATGGCATCGGTGTGAAAAAGGTCAAGCGCCGCTTTGAAAAATTTGGCATATATCCCGATTTAATGATTTATCCTGACTTACGGCATGAGGTTCTGAATGAAAAAGGCAAAGCCCTGGTGTGGCGCGATGTTTTGGATTTTTTGGAGCGAAACTGACAAGATGAATACAGGTGTTGGCAAAGCACTCGCTTCAGGGAATTTTACAAGCCCATGGGTTCTCTTGCGTGAGGGCGCTCACCTTCTAAAATTTGATACCGGCTGACAGGAAGACCGACGCTTTTTGGTTTTTTTTGTTGACACGACTTTCAGGGTCTTCTCAATCCTCTGTGATTCATGTTGGATAAGTCTTGCAGGGAGAGGAAACAGAACGACCCTGAAAGTCTTCGTGACAGAAATTGATCTTAAGCAGTGTTTTTTGTGCCTTCCCATATTCTGGCAACG
>CAYQMB010000090.1:0-5036 GCA_964418565.1 uncultured Bacteroidales bacterium
GTAAATCCATTGCCCGAAGCTCCTACATCTGCATCTTCTGATCTATTATCGGTTTGTTTTAACGAAACAGGTAATATTGAACTCAGTGCAAACGGTGGTTCAGGTGATGTCTTAAATTGGTATGATGATGCTTGCGAAGGAACATTAATTGGTACGGGAAATAATTTAAGCATCCCTGCTCCTTCAGCCACAACAACCTATTATGCTGCATGGGAAAACTCTTGTGGTATTTCAACTTGTGCAGAAGTGACAGTAACTGTTTTGCCTGAAATAATTGTGAATCTATCAATTACAGCAGAAATTGATTTTTATAATGCTTCAACCGGAGAAATTACAGTGACTGCAAGTGGTGGAACTCCTCCGTTTACTTATAGTTTAGACGGTAGTGCACCGCAGGCATCCAACGTATTTAGCAATCTTTCTGCCGGAAATTATACAATCACGGTAAGCGATGCTGAAGGGTGTAGCGAAACCGCTTCAATTACGATTAATAATGCCTTGGAAATAATTGCTGTTGATGATTCCGGAACAATTAATGGAATGTCAGGAGGAGTTGCTGTAACGAATGTCTTATCGAATGATTTACTCGACGGAAACCCAGTTGACCCAGCGGATGTTGATTTGAGTTTTGTCAGTTCAACCGATCCAAACATTACACTTGTTGGAAATGATGTTGTTGTTACACCAGGAACACCTGCTGGTACTTACTACTTGGTGTATGAAATTTGTGAAATTGCAAATCCAACAAACTGCGACCAGGCAACTGTAACTATTACAGTAGAAGCTCCGGAAATTATCGCAAATGACGATTCTGCTTCAGGAATAGACGGAACAAGCGGACAAAACAATGTGTTAAACGTTTTTGATAACGATTTATTAAACGGGAATCCGGTAAATCCTGCCGATGTTACACTAACGGAAACCTTAGCAGATCCGACCGGAACCTTAACTTTAAATCCTGATGGTTCGGTTGATGTTGCACCATTTACTCCGGGCGGAACCTATACGCTAACCTATCAAATTTGTGAAGTATTGAATCCTGCAAATTGTGATGATGCACTTGTAACGATTGAAGTCATTGAAACCTCAGATGTATCAATTGTAAAATCTCATATTGATCCTTCAAACCTTCCGGTTGGTGACCCGTCTGAATTGATTGAAGTTTCACCCTCGGTTACAACTGCTGGTACTGAGATTTATTATTTTCTTATGGTTGAAAACTTTGGACCGGATAATTCACTTCAGGTGACGATTGAAGATAATTTGCCTGCAGGAATATCAAACCCTGAATTTTCCTTAAACTTTGGGAATTCATGGTTCCCATGGGGCGGAACAAGATACCTTATAGAATTTCTTTATCCAGGCGTTAATTATGTGATGATTCGTGGTGATGTTGATCCTAACGCAACAGGTACATTAACGAATACCGCAACAATTTACAGTGCAGTTACAACAGACCCCGATTTGTCAAATAATGAATCAACTGTTGTTACAAATATCTTGTCTTCGGCGGATTTAAGTTTAACAAAAACTGCATTAACATCACCAGTTGTAATTGGTGGTCAAATTGTTTATGAAATTACAGTTACCAATTATGGTCCTTCTCAGGCAACAGATGTAATAATTACCGACAATATCGATCCGGCAATTATTTCCGGAGCCGAATATTCTACAGATGCGGGTGGTTCATGGATAAGTCCGTGGACTGGAAATCTTAACATTGGTGATCTTAATAATGGAGCATCTTATACTTTATTAATCAGAGGATCTGTTGTGGATGCGTCTCCATTACCAAATGTTGATCCAATACCCAACACAGCATCTGTGACATCTTCAGATCCTGATCCCGATCCATTAAATAACGAAGAAACAATAAATACTCCTTTGAACACGGATGCTGATGTTTCAATTTTGAAAACCGGACCAGCAACGGTTGTTGCAGGAACTCAAATTCAATATTCGATACAGGTAACAAACAATAGCAATACCTTTGATGCTGTAAATGTTCATATTCATGATGTAATTAATCCGTTAATTATTGAAAATGCAGAATATTCTCCTGATGGTGGAACAACCTGGTTAGCATGGACAGGAGATTATATCATTGGAGACATGACTCCACTTTCAAGTTTTGAATTACTTATCAGAGGTGATGTTGTCAGTAATCATACAGGAAATGTGATTAATACTGCAACCGTTGAAACAGATACACCTGACTCTGATAACTCAAATAACACTTCTACAGTTACCACAATTGTTGAAATTGTTTCTGATTTGGATATTGTTAAAATTCAGATTGATCCGTCGATTTTACCGCTTAGCCAAGCTCAAATTGCTGGAAATCCAAATGATGTATTAATAAATCCTGTTGAAATAACTGCGGGAGATCAAATTACTTATGCATTATTTTATGGAAACAATGGACCCAGTGATGCCACGAATGTTATTATCGAAGATGTACTACCGGGCTTTATTGTCGATTGGGAAGCGTCTGCTTGTCAGGCAGCTTATGGCCCATGGCCGGGCAGCTACAACCTTGGAACCATTGTCTCAGGTGGTAATTGTGTCATAATAATCAGAGGAAATGTACTTCCTGAAGCAACAGGGAATTTAGTAAATACTGGCATTATCCATAGTGATGATGTGACTGACCCTGATTCAGATAATGATACGTCAACTTTCGTTACTCCAATTCAAGCAATGGCTGATTTGAGCATTACGAAAACTGTTGACAACATCACGCCTTATGTTGGTGATAATGTGACGTTTACAATTTCTTTGACGAATAATGGTCCAAGCGAAGCGACAAATGTTCAAGTAACTGATCAGCTTCCAAGTGGTTACACTTATGTTTCCCATACGGTGACAACTGGTAGTTATACGAATGGAACAGGAATATGGAACGTTGGAACAGTAAGCTATCCCGGAACGGAAACATTAAATATTACTGCAACAGTTAATACACCTGGTGGAAATTATCAAAACATTGCAACGATAACTGATCTTTATGAATATGATCCAGATCCGAGCAATGATGACGATGATGAAACAACAAATCCGATTAATGTAATTATTGCAAATGATGACAATGCTGGTCCAGTCAATGGATACACTGGCGTAATAAATATTTTAAATGTCTTTGATAATGATTTACTCAATGGAGTACCTGTAAATCCGGCAGATTTAATATTAACTGAAACGCTTGCAGACCCAACAGGAAACCTCACATTAAACCCGGATGGTTCAGTTGATTTAGCAGCAAATACACCCGCCGGAACATACACGTTAACCTATCAAATCTGTGAAATTGCTGATCCCACAAATTGTGATGATGCAATTGTGACAATTGTCGTTGAAGCACCTGAAATCATTGCAAATGATGATATCGCAAGTGGTGTTAACGGTTACGATGGTCAAATCAATGTGCTAAATATTTTTGATAACGATTTATTGAACGGAAATCCTCTTAATCCAGCAGAGGTAAGCATGACAGAAACGGTTTCTGATCCAACAGGAAATCTGACATTAAATTCTGATGGTTCGGTGGATGTTGCTCCGGGAACACCCGAAGGTACATACCAACTCACTTATGAAATCTGTGAAATTGTAAATCCTGCAAATTGTGATGATGCACTTGTAATCATTACGATTGATGCACCAACAATCATTGCAAACGATGATAGCGCAGTAGATGTTGACGGAACACTTGGTGTAACAGGATTACTGAATGTGTATGATAATGATTTGCTGAATGGAAATCCTGTCAATCCTGCTGAAGTAACACTTACTGAAACAGTTGCTGATGCTACCGGTAATTTAACATTGAATTCTGATGGTTCGGTTGATTTAGCTCCCGGAACTCCTGCAGGAACTTATCAACTCACTTATGAAATTTGTGAAATCCTGAACCCAACAAATTGTGATGATGCAATCGTAACGATAACAGTTGTACCAGGTGAAATCATTGCGAATGATGATTTTGCAAATGGAATTAATGGATATACCGGACAAACCTATATTCTTAATGTGTTTGATAATGATTTATTAAGTGGAAATCCTGTCAATCCTGTTGATGTAATCCTTACTGAAACATTTGCTGATCCCACAGGAAATCTAACTTTAAATCCTGATGGTTCGGTTGACTTAGCTCCGGGAACTCCTGCAGGAACTTATCAGCTTACTTATGAAATTTGTGAAATTCTAAATCCAGGCAATTGTGATGATGCAATCGTTACAATTACTGTTGGTGCTACAAGTATTATCGCAAATGATGATTATGCTTATGACGTAAATGGACATCTTGGAGAAACAGCTGTTGTTACTGTCTTTGATAATGATTTGCTAAATGGAAATCCTGTGAATCCAGCGGAAGTAATTTTGACTGAAACCATTCCAGAAAGTAATGGGTATCTTAGTTTGAATCCAGACGGAACTGTTGATGTGGCGCCTGGAACTCCAGCTGGAACTTACTATTTGACATATCAAATTTGTGAAGTACTTAATCCATCAAATTGCGATGATGCTCAAGTATTTGTTACTGTAATTCATGCTACCATTACCGCTACAAATGATGATTTTACCGCAAGTTCGGTAGATTGTGAAATGGGTGGCATTGCAGGAAATGTACTCAACAATGATTTACTTAATGCAGCGCCTATCAATTCTGCTGACGTATTAATCACATTGACAGATAATGGTGGCATTGTTGGTGCAAGCATTTCTGCAAACGGAGATTTGAACATCCCTGCAGGACTTGCTGTAGGCTCATATTCTTTATCATATCAAATTTGCGAAACCATTAATCCGACAAATTGTGACGATGCAGATATTACGATTGTGATACAGGATTTTGTTAATCCAACCATCACTTGTGCAGCTGATATTGTTGTAAATAATGATGTTGATAATTGTGAAGCGACTGGAGTAACAATTACAAATCCAACCACAAATGATAATTGTGGAATTGCAAGTGTTGTGGGTGTTCGCGATGATATGCTCGGACTATCTGACCCTTATCCACTTGGTGTTACGACAAT
>CAYQMB010000090.1:5136-12032 GCA_964418565.1 uncultured Bacteroidales bacterium
ACCGATGGCAGTGGAAACACAGCTACCTGTGAGCAGATCGTAACGGTAACCGATAATGAACTGCCTGCATTCACCTGCCCTGAGGACATCGTATCGTGTTCAGATGACATTGAGCTTGTTGCACCTGAGGCGTATGACAATTGTGGAATCAACGAAATAACAAACAATGCACCGGCTGTATTCCCTGTTGGTACAACAACAGTAATCTGGACAGTGACTGACGTAAACGGGAACGTTTCAAATTGCGAACAACTTGTTCACGTTTCGCTGATGGATGTTACTACAGAAGCATCATCACAGGTAACATGTACCGATGCAGGCGATGCAGAGATTACAGTAACAGCTGAAGGTGCATTCGGAGATGTCACTTATTCACTGAATGGAAACGCTCCGCAAAGCTCAAACATTTTCAGTGGCTTAAATGCCGGATCATACACTGTGTTGGTTGTAGATGAAAATGGCTGTACCTTCCTGACAGATGACATTATTATCAGCAATCCGGAACCGGTTGAAGCTGTACTGACAGTTTCGTCTCAGGTGTCTTGTTATAACGCCAATAACGGTTCCATTGAAGTATCAGCCAGCGGAGGCACCGGTCAACTCAGTTATTCATTAAACGGTGGCCCTGCCCAGACATCCGGCAGCTTTACCAATCTTAATGCCGGTACGTATACGGTTGTTGTTGAAGATGAAAACATGTGCTCATTTACCTTGTCGGATGTTGTCATTGAATCTCCTGAAGCCTTATCAGTCGATGCAAATGTACTTGACTCAGTTTTCTGCAACGGAGAAAACAGCGCAGTTCTTGAAATCTCTGTCACCGGAGGTACCGAAGCGTATTCGGTTATGCTCACCAACGAAACCAACGGAATGGAATACTCTGCTGCCGGCACTCATGTTTTCGAAAATTTAAGCGCGGGAGATTATGTTGTGAATGTCATTGATGCAAATGGCTGTTCAGAAACGGCATATGCACAAATCGGCACACCCGATCCATTGACAATAAGCTATGATCCGTATTGCGAGGCCGGTATTGTCGGCATTGAATTAGCAGCCGATGGTGGTACCGGAAGTTACCGGTATTCGATTGATGGCGGAGAAAGCTGGTCACAAACCAATCAGTTTGATGATCTGGGAAGCAGCGGAAGCATTGCAGTTTTGGCTACAGATGAAAACAACTGTAATACTGAAATCATTACCATTCCGGTTTCAAGCCTGAATACACTCAACGCAAGTGCAGAAATCGTTTCAGAAAACAGGTGTTACGGAGTCAGTGATGCTGCAATAATTGTAAACACAGAAGGTGGCGTAGCACCATACAGCTACACTGTCAATGGGGAACACACCTATTATACAAATCAGATTGACAGTCTTTCTGCCGGAGATTATACCATTCATATCCGTGATTCTAACGAATGTCCGGCTGTTACCGGGGTTTCAATAGAAAGCAGGGATGAGATCATTGTTGATGTGGTTTCAACCACCAATGCCGATTGCATAAACAATAAAAACGGTGCTGCTGAAATTGAAGCCTACGGAGGTTCAGGCGAGTTTGAATACACCTGGGCCAACGGGGAAACTTCCGGACTGGCAACGAATCTGAATGCCGGAACATATACGGTAACTGTAAACGACATGAACGGCTGTGAAGTCACGAAAAATGTCATCATTGAATCGGACATTACGGGAGAAGAACTCACTGCAAACAATGTGTTTACACCAAACAGAGATGGCATCAACGATTTCTTTGTGATATCCAATTTAGAGATGTACCCGGATAACGAGCTGGTTGTTTTTAACCGCTGGGGCAACGAGGTTTACAGCAAAAAATCCTATGACAATTTATGGGATGGCAGCAACTTAAGCGAAGGAACATATTTCTACATGCTAAAGGTGAAAATGTGTGGTAAAGACGAGACCCTGAGCGGTTACGTAACCATTCTTGATTAATAATGAACAGCAACACACAAGCCAAATAAATGAATAACAAAGCGCAAATAGCATACACGTATCAAAAGGCCTTCAGAGGCTTCAGCATCCCGGCAAGGGAATCAGGTCTGACACTGTGCCCGATGAATATGTGTATGCAATTTGCCTGATGTAAAAAACGCTAATTATGAAAAAGACATACACAATATTGATATTATTGCTTTTGGGAGCTGGTTTATCTGCACAGCAAACGTTCATGACAAACCAGTACATTTTTAACCCGATGACGATTAACCCGGCATATACCGGCACCAAAGGGTGGACAAGCACAAACCTGCTGTACTCCGCCCCCTGGACAGGGCTGGAAGGATCTCCAAGCACTCAGGCAATAAGCATTGAGGGCTCACCATTTACAAATATGGGGCTGGGAGCACAACTGGTTAACGATAATATCGGCGCTGAATCGCGGCAGGGTTTCTGGCTGAACTATTCCTACATCCTGAACATCAACGCAAAGCTAAAACTATCCATGGGACTGGCTGCCGGGATATCACATTTCAGCCTTGACGGTCAGGAACTAATCTTTGAAACGGTGGATGACCCTTCCATTCCCTTAACCCGTGTAAATTCAACGCGCTTTGACCCCAAAATGGGAATGTTTCTTTACTCAGATCGCTTTTATGCCGGCTTGTCCGTTACCGACATGCTTGGAGATATGATCGAGGCTCCGGATGGATTTGTTGCAAAACAGGAACGGCATTACTACGTAACAGCAGGGTATGTTTTTGACCTGGGAAAAGAGGTTAAAGCAAAACCAAGCATTATGATTCGTGAAGATTTTAAAGCCCTCACAAACATTGATGCTACGGCTCACTTTTTATTTAAGCAGATGTTCTGGATAGGCGCATCATACCGTTTTGGAGCCAACCTGTTCACGGAGCAAACCCTGGACAATTCCTTGCGCAAGCGCGATGCTTTGATTTTTATGACTCAAATAAACATCACTCCCTCATGGGTTGTGGGATACGCGTACACACACTCACTTACGGCATTAAACAGCTTTGCCGGACATGAAATCATGCTTGATTATACCTTTCCCAGAAAAACCGACACCCGTATGAAAACCCCACGGTTTTTCTAGGATTATAGTTAAATGAAAGCAAAACATAAAAAACTAAGCATATGAAACCGAAACACATCATATCAACCTTGTTTATCATCCTTGCCTTTTCAGGTTTTTCCATTGCACAAACCAGTCTGCCAAAAGCAGAGCATGAGATGGAAAAATTCAGGTACGTTAAAGCAATAGACATGTATCTCAATCACTTTGAAAGCAATACACCAAATCATACCGATATACGAAACATCAGCTTGTGCTACATGAAAATCAATGACACAAAAAGCGCACTGAAATGGCTATCAAACATCATAGAAACAGAAGCAGAAAACGCTGAGGATATCATTATTTATGCAGATTTGCTAAAATCTGAAGGAAAATATCAGGACGCTATTCTGCAATACCGGAGACTTAAGAATAATGCACCGCAAAAATCGAGCATAGCAGAGGAAAACATTAAAATCTGCCGCAAGGTATTATCCTGGACAGAAGCAGAACCGGAATATATCATCACAAACGAAGAAGCGTTTAATTCTTCCAATTCTGATTTCGGGTTGATTCAATTTGAGGATGGTTTTCTGATCACTTCCGACCGCATTCCTGAAAATGCAAAAGCCGGCAAAAACGCCACTTACGAATGGACAGGCAATCCCTACCTGAAGATTTACAGCCTTGAAACTGATGCTTCAGGCACTGTTGAACGTATGTCAGTCATTCCCGAACTAAATCATGATTACCACAATGGTCCCGCGTATTTTGATGCAAAAACCAACACCCTTTATTTCACACAAACCAGGCTGGTTAAGCAAAAAGTCAAGACCAAAAACCCGGATCCCACGGCATGGTTTAACGAAGGCAGCAGCATTTACACAAACCGACTTGAAATCTATACGGCTGAATACGCGGACGGAAACTGGAAAAACATCAGCGGATTTGAACACAATAACGCTGCCAGCTATTCGACCGGGCACCCTGTATTATCTCCCGATGGCAATACCCTGTATTTTGTATCTGATATGGCCGGCGGATACGGAGAGAGCGACATTTATTACAGTGAAAAACAAGAAACAGGTGAATGGGGCGAACCACAAAACCTGGGATCTACCATCAATACAGCGGGTAAAGAGCTCTTTCCTGCATTTGATTCTGAAGGGCAACTCTATTTCGCGAGTGACGGACATCCCGGCATGGGTGGGTTGGATTTGTTTGAGTCCAGCGGCAGCAAGGGCAACTGGTCGAATCCTGAAAACCTTAAATTTCCGATAAACTCTCCAAAAGATGATTTTGCCATTCATTTCACCGAAGCCGGAATCATGGGATTTTTGGCCTCGAACAGGTATGGCGGGCAAGGCAATGATGACATTTACAGCTTTGTTTATTCACCCCCCGCCCCCACACCTACCGAACTTGTACTTGCCGTAACCAGCAGTGAAAAGCTAAATGACGGGAGCATGCAGAGCTTACCCGGTATAAATGTACAATACCAGCTTATCGGATCAGATGAGGAAAATTCTGTTCCCGAAACATCACCCGGGGTTTACCATACCTCAGTAAATTGCAATGAGAGCTACAGGGTGACAGGTACAAATCCTGATTATTTTTCCCGGGCAAAGGAAATCACCACAAAATGCAAAACGCTGAATGATACCGTTTTTGTTGACCTGGTATTTGAAAAAATCGTCATTGACAAGCCCATTGTGATTGAAAACATTTATTACGATTACAACAAGTGGAACATCCGTGAAGATGCAGCCGTTGAGCTGGACGAAATTGTCAGGCTGCTGAAAGATAATCCGCAAATCATTATTGAATTAGGCTCGCACACTGACTCCCGCGGAACAAAGAAATACAACGAAAACCTGTCTCAACGACGTGCCGAATCGGCTGTTGAATACATCATTTCGCAGGGGATTTCTCAGGAACGAATTACAGCCAAAGGGTATGGAGAATATCAACTGGTTAACGCGTGTTCCGATGGCGTGCAGTGTACCGAAGAAGAGCATCAGAAGAACCGCCGGACAGAGTTTAAAGTGATCGGCTTAAATGCAAAACAGCCTGTCATTCAATCTGCGTCGCGGTAAGACAGAGGCTTATATTTAAGTATACCTGATAAAACTGCTTAAGCAGCGCTCACAGATGCTGCAGAAATAAATAAAGCCGCTCCATAACGAAACGGCTTTTTTTTATCGGGTATCGGATTATATACCGGGCACATTTTTGCCCTGAATAAAGACACTATCTTTTGCAATGCCAGCCTCATTCACGCGGTCGGGGTCGGATTGCAGGGTTTTGCCAGGCCTGGCTCCCTGTCTTAAAATTTCTCTGTAAAACGCATTTTTACCTATCTTTATACCAGAAACCAACACAATACCAATATGGAGAACAGCAAAAAAATAAACAGAGCAAACGGTAGCAATGCGTTTTATGGACTTGGTGTAATTGGTGCGGCCATCTGGTTTATTTCGCAGGCATGCGGATTCTGGGCTGTGGTACTGGCCATTCTGAAAGCCTTCGTGTGGCCCGTTTTTTTCGTCCTTGAAGCATTCCGTTTTTTCAGATAGGCACAAACAACCTGATGAACCCGGTATTCACATTGGGTTACACTTCTTTCATACCCTGCAGGTAGCTCATCAGCAGGTCACGCTTGGGGCCATTAGCTCCAATCGCCATGCTTTTCAGCTGATTGCGGACTTTTGCCTGTCCGTCTGCGTTTTTGTTGTAAAAATATTCCTCAATATTGGTCAGGGCTTCCATCTGCACAGAAAGGTCATCAGCATCCGCGTAAGGCAAAAAATCTTCCAGGTAGGGAGAAAAATCAAGAGCCGACTGCCAGCAGGTACTCAGCATCATAGGTAAGCCACTCTCCCATTTCCGCGATTTCAGTTCCCGCATAAAAATTTCCGGCACGCGTTTATCTTTAAGGTCGCGCAGGAACATTACAATTTTTTCACGCAATTCTTCATCAGGAAACGCCTGATACACATCAAACACCACCGGCAACAGATTAACGCTTCCGGCTTCACGCATATCATTCAGGGTATTGTATATCCGCTGGCGGTCTTCTGATTTCAAACTCTCCAGCCATGCTTTTTCCTGGTCGGTTAACTTGTTTTCCATAATTACCAATTTGATGCAAAGGTAAGGCTTTTTGATGGCATTGCAATCAGGATTTAGCAGACCTGCTGCCCTGGGGTTGTGCTTCGTTTTAATCCACTTTCCTCTGTTTGGTTTTTCTCAGGGCGCCTATACGGTCTACGGCTATTAGTTGCCTGCCAGAGTTTTCTTCCTGACAAGCTGCAGCAGGAGTTTCGTCCCTTCACTCTGCCACAGCTGCAGTCAGTAAAACTCTGCTTCGGCAAGCTAACCGCCTTCCTGCCCGCCAGTGCTGACTTTCAATGGTAGGCAGGCGGGCGCCCTGGCGCAAAACCATCTTCAGATAAAACACCTCAATGCATAAGCATTAAAAGAAACTTATTGGTAACGCCGGTGCCTTGGAAAGCTGACTGAGAAGCAAGGACACCGGGGAACAATGGCGATAGCCAGAGTGTCTCAAAGTGTCCGCAGCATCCCGAAGGCACCGAAAACAACAAAAAAGCAGTTTTTTTTTCACCGTGTTGATTTTTTGATTAATTTATTAGCCGGTTTTTGATTATTTTTTAATCATTATGGAAAGAAATGTGGTACATATGGACCTCGACTCGTTTTTTGTGTCGGTGGAGCGGCTCAAAAACAGCCGGCTGAATAATAAGCCCGTCATCATTGGCGGCACATCCGACCGCGGTGTGGTGTCATCCTGCAGCTACGAAGCCCGCAAATTTGGTGTGCATTCGGCCATGCCGGCAAAAATGGC
>CAYQMB010000091.1:0-11944 GCA_964418565.1 uncultured Bacteroidales bacterium
AAACCCTTAACTCCCTTAATGCCTTAATGGTTAAAAAAAAGGAAACATAAGTTCATTAAGCGATTAAGTACATTAAGAACCCCCTTGATAAAACCCTTAACTCCCTTAATGTCATGATGGTTCAGGAAAAACAATATCTTTGCTAATAAGTAAAACTGAATAAAACCCTTTTAAAAAAAGAAATATGAAAACACATAAAACAAAAAAACAAGTGACCCAATTATCTTATGAAATCATGGGGCTTGCTATTAAAGTACATAAAGCACTTGGGCCGGGATTATTGGAAAGTGTTTACGAAAAATGCCTGAGACACGAACTGATTAAAAATGGATATAATGTACAAGGTCAACTCAAAGTGCCTATTCAATACGATTCAATTGAAATTGATGCTGATCTGCGGCTTGACTTACTAGTTGAGGATACTGTCATTGTTGAGATTAAAGCCATTGAAAATATATTACCTGTGCATGAAGCACAATTGTTGACGTATATGAAGCTGATGCAAAAACCACAAGGCCTTTTGATTAACTTTTTTGTTGATAATGTTTCCAAAACTGCCAAACCTTTTGTTAATGAATATTTCAGCGAATTACCGGTAATGTAAACATTAAGAATCCCCTTAATGAAACCCTTAACTCCCTTAATGCCTTAATGGTTCAAAAAAAGGAAACATTAAGTCATGCCGACCTGACAGCTTGGTTATCAGCCACCTTACTGTACCACTATACGTGATTGAGCAGCCGAAATCACCGGACCAACAGCGCAGCCGAAATTACCGGTATCAGAAATCACCGGCTACGATCGATAGGTGATTGAGCAGATTCGCCATGCTGCTTTATGACAAAAAACCATGGTTTTTTAAAACGATTAATCCGTTTACAAAAAATCCTCATCCTGAGAAAGGATTATGCCCAATCCGGTGAGTTTGGTAAATATTACCAAAGATACAAGTTGTTCTTTTGTGAATATGACATAACTACCTTAAGGGCACTGAGCTTGCAAATTGAACCCGGAATTAAAATTGATGGTTTCAAAATATTTTTGTAAATTTCATTTTGAAACACGATTGGTGTAACTTTGTCTGAAATTTCACAGATAGATGAGCAAAAAAAACATATCGCCCAAAGACTTTTCACCACATCTTTTCTGGGATGTGGATGTGGAAAGCCTGGATTTGGAGCAGCATAAAACTTTCATTATCCGGCGAGCAATGGAATACGGAAAATCAAACGATTGGAAATTGCTTAAATCGCGTTATTCCTTGGATGAAATTAAAAATGCAATTATCAGTGCACGCGCAATGGATCCTAAAGTAATAAGCTTTGTTGCTATGCTTACCAACACACCCTTAAAATCATTCAGATGTTACACAAAGCAGCAGTCAAACCCGAGCTTTTACGGATATTAGATCAATTAATGCAAATTGATGTGTTTTCTGACCTGAGATTGGTTGGTGGAACAGCGCTTGCATTACATATAGGGCATAGAGAATCCGTTGATATTGATCTTTTCGGGGAAATTGATTTTGAAGAGCAGGAAAAAAATATAGAAATTACCGGAAATATTGAGGTTCTGAAAAAATCAAAAAATATCAATGTTTTGTCTATTGACAACATTAAAGTTGATATTGTAAATTATAAGTATCCGTGGATTTCAGCATTGGTTAAAGAAGACAATTATCGTTTGGCTTCAGTAAAGGATATTGGTGCGATGAAATTGAATGCCATTACAGGTCGTGGAACAAAGAAAGATTTTATTGACCTCTATTATCTGCTAAAACATTTTTCAATTCATGATTTATTCGAATTTTACATTGAGAAATTTGAAGATGGTAATTTGTTTCTTGTTAAAAAAAGCCTGACATATTTTGATGATGCCGAACCGGAACCAATGCCTGTAATGAAGGAAAACATTACCTGGGAGGAGATTAAAGCATGTTTACAAAAAAACACACTTCCATTTATTTGATTATTCAGCTTTCTCATAACCACTATATTCAATAGCACATGGCATGATTTACGCTTTAACGAGCTTAAATGGTAAGCCTGGTGTTCAGGTAAAGGCGGTTAACTTTTCTCTCATATTCCGGTGGCTTCGACTCCGTGCAGCCACCTGTACCACGAAAGGTGATTGAGCGCAGCCGAAATTACCGCAATACCTTCGCTACCTTCCCCACTCGAAAAAGTTCATACGATCGATAGGTGACTGAGGAGAGCCGACGAAGGAGGATCGTCTCGAAGTCACCGCTTCCATCTCAATATCACCGCTTTCAAACCCCCATCTTCCTCCCGTCTATTTTTTTCGTATCTTTACCTTATTGTATAAACCAGGTGGTGTATGCCGCTGTTTATACCCATGAGAAAACGTGGTTCACAGAACCTCACACCAGATTGCGTATGCTGAAAAAGCGCTACATAGCTTTGCTTTTGCTTGTTTTGCCCTTGTTTTCCCGGGCGCAAACGGCTCCCAAATACAGCAATGAATTTCTGAGCATCGGCGTGGGTGCCCGTGCACTTGGCATGTCCAATGCCGTGGTGGCATCCGCTAAGGGTGTGATGGCTTCGTACTGGAACCCCGCTGCCACAACCCGCCTTGATCAGGACATGGAAATCGGTCTGATGCATGCCGAATACTTTGCCGGGGTTGCGGCCTTTGATTACGGTTCCGCCATTTACAGGGCAGATGAAAATACCGTGCTTGGTGCCGGTTTTGTACGCTTTGGCGTGGATAACATTCCCAACACCCTCGACCTGATCGACAGCGATGGCAACATCCGCTACGACCGGCTTTCTGCCTTTTCTGCCGCGGATATGGCAGTTCTGCTGAGTGTTGCCAGAAGCAACATTGCAGAGAATTTGTCAGTAGGCGGTAACGTGAAAATTGTGCGCCGCAAAGCCGGGAATTTTGGCGGTGCATGGGGCTTTGGACTGGATGCTTCGGCTCTGTACGAAACCGAAAAATGGATATTTGCAGCCATGGCAAAAGATGTGACATCCACCTTTAATGCATGGAGTTTCAATCAGGAAGTGCTGGCTGAAACCTGGCTGGAGACCGGCAACTATTTGCCCGAGAGCAGCCTGGAAATCACCATGCCATCGCTTAACCTCGGTGCGGCACGGGAGTTTCCCATTATCAGCAAACTTTCAGTTTTAACTGAGCTAAACCTCTACAACAGTTTCGATGGTAAGCGAAACACTCTGCTGAAAACGGATTTTGTCAGTGTAGATCCGCGTGCCGGTCTGGAAATTGGCTGGGATGACAAAGCCTTTTTGCGTGCCGGAGCCGGAAAATTTCAGGAAATACCGCTAAGCAATGGCGACAGCGAATACAGCCTGCAGTTTGCTCTGGGTGCCGGCATACATTTCCGCAAACTCAGCATTGATTATGCCCTCACCAGCCCGGGCAACAGCAACAATTTCTATTCACACGTGTTTTCCCTCAGATACAGTTTTGATCTTGATGATGAATCCAAATCCGACGCACGCTTATGACACAGGCCAGGCATCACATAACATCCTGTCATCAGGCGTTTCGGTATGAAAAAGCCTTAAAAACGGTACATGCCGATGCCCTGACGCATTCAACCGGGGGACAAAAATCATCCCTGAAAAGACGGCTGCATAATCTCCGCAACTGGTTTGCCGGTCTTTTAACTGCTGTGATACTGCTTATAGCTCCTGCCGTGGCAGCGCAGACCGTGGGCAACGAATGGATCGATTACGATCAGACCTATTACCGCATTCCGGTAACGCAGGATGGGATGGTGCGGATTGCTTATGATGATCTTATCAGCAGCGGCTTTCCGGCCGATGAAATTGATCCGCGATGGATACAGCTTTTTCACAAAGGCGAGGAGCAGTACATCCACATTGAAGGGGAAGGCAACAACGGTATTTTTGATCCCGATGGCTACATGGAATTTTACGCTCAGCGCAACCGCGGGTATGATGAAACCGGTTTCTACGATGAGCCCGAAAGCCATATCAACCCCGACCACAGCCTGATTACCGATACCGCCGTGTATTTTCTCACCTGGAATGATCAGTACGATAACCGCCGCATGCAAAGCGAAAACGATCTCAACTTTGCAGCACACAGCGATAATCAGGCAAATTATTGCATCCGCCACCTGCGGAACAATTACACGAACAAATACTATCCGGCTTCATCTCAGGCCGTTTATTCCCGGTCTGAGGCATGGCTTGACAACGCCGAAATCGAACTGGATGTCAGCCGTACCAAAACCATGAACCTGACAAACAAAACCAGCAGCGGGCCGGATGTGGAGATAGAATTTGCCGTTGCCGGTACGCCTGCCAGCGACTTTATTTCTTCCATTCCGCATCACCTTAAGGTGAATTTTATGGGGCAGACGCGCGTGGATGAGATATATTATGGCTATGATTATACCCGGCAGAATTTCAGTTTTGATCCGGCCGATGTTCCTGTAAATCTTAGCTTTTTGTTTTCATCCAACGATACGCAGTCGCCGACTTACAATGACAACAACCGCCTGTCGTACATTGATATCACCTATCCCCACAGTATGGATTTTGAAGGGGAGGACAGTTTTGAGTTTTATCTGCCTTCAGGCGATGGCAGCAAAGATTACCTGGAAATCAGCAACATCCCGGGTGATGGCAGCGTATGGCTGTATGATCTGGATCAGCATATGCGGATACAAACCAGCCGCGTATCGGCTGTAGTGAAAGCACTGGTCCCGGATAACAACAGTAGCCGCCACATGATCATCTGCAATCAGAACGGATACCTTCAGCCTCATGATATTAACCCTGCTGCCGGAGATGGTCAGTTTACAGATTACACAAGTGAAGCTCCGGATGCGGATTACCTGATTGTGACACACAGCAGCCTCTTGTCTGCCGCTGAAAGCTATAAAGCCTACCGCAACAGCACGGGATTTACAGCCGAAGTCTTTGTCATGGATGAACTGTATGATCAGTATGCTTACGGCTTGCGCAAACACCCGTATGCCATCCGCGGGCTTGTGCAGAACTACACCAACATGAACGGGTTTCCGCCAAAGCATTTGTTCCTGATGGGCAAAGGCATACGCAGCAGCTCTGTCAGAAACGACAATGCCAATTTTGAACGCTGCCTGGTGCCCACCTTTGGCAATCCGCCATCGGATGTGCTTATTACAGCCGGTATGGGCAGTACTAATTTTGAGCCATTTCTGCCTACAGGAAGGTTTGCAGCCAGGAATGTTACCGATGTTGAAGACTATCTGAGCAAAGTGCAGGCCTATGAGTCCACTGAAAACTCTCTGTGGATGAAGAACATTCTGCATTTTGGCGGTGGTGGCAATGCCAGTGAGCAGTCTACCTTTGAAGCCTACCTGCAAAATTATGAAAGCATTATTGAGGATACCCTTTTCGGGGGATATGTGCACACCTTTTTGAAAAACTCCTCTGCACCCGTTCAGATATCGGTATCCGATTCGGTGCGCAACCTGATCAACAACGGTGTAAGCATGATGACCTTTTTCGGGCATGCGTCGGCAAGTGGGTTTGATCAGAACATTGATGATCCGGAAAATTACAACAATCAGGACCGGTACCCTTTCATTCTGGCCAATTCCTGTTTTTCCGGTGATATTCACGTTGGCAACAATCTCTCTGTGAGTGAGCGCTGGGTTCGTATCCCTGACAAAGGCGCCATTGCGTTTATGGCTTCCGTGGGCAGTGGTCTGGGCTCTTACCTGAACCGGTATTCGGATAAGTTGTACGAGAACATTGCCTGGATGCATTATGGCGAAAGCCTTGGCAAACAACAGCAGGAAGCCGTCCGTCGTGTGCAACAGGGAAGCCTTGGCGATATGCGCATGGAAACCACCTGCCATGAGATGACCCTGCACGGTGATCCTGCCATACGCCTTAACCATGCTGAGCTGCCAGACCTGCAGATTACTGCCGCCGATATCAGTTTTAATCCCCCGGAAATCACCACCCTTCAGGATTCCTTCCTTGTGAACATTCACATGAGCAATCCCGGACAGGCATTTGTTGATACCTTTCTGGTGCGGGTGGAAAGGCAATATCCCAACAACACCACAGAAACCAGTGAAGAAGCCCTTTATGGCTGTCTCTATGAAAATACCCTGCAGGTAAAACTGCCTGTAAACCCGGAAACAGGTGCCGGTCTGAACAAAATTACCGTCAAGCTGGATTTTTACGATCAGATAGAGGAACTGAGCGAAACAAACAATCTGGCAAGCCTGCAATTTCTGATAAAGTCGGCATCGGTGTATCCGGTATATCCCTTTGAATATGCCATTTATCCCGACAACAGTGTGCAATTAAAGGCATCCACGGGTGATCCTTTTATTGGTGAGACCACCTATCTGTTTGAAATGGATACCACCGATACCTTTAATTCCAACCTCGGGCTTGCCATGTATGCCGGTCAGACTACCGCTGAAGGCGGCGTTATCACCTGGACACCGCCGGCTACCCTTGAGGAAGACCGTGTATACTACTGGCGTGTGGCTGCAAATCATCCCAATCCCGACTCCATCGACTGGCGGGAGTCTTCTTTCATTCATATTCCCGGTAAAACCGGCTGGTCGCAGGCGCATCCTTTCCAGTTTAAAAAAGACGATTACGAATTTATTGAGCTCGATCGTGATGAGCGTGATTTTGATTTTGTGGAAACCGCAAAACAGTTGCAGTGCCACAACATTGGTTCACCGGCTTCAGGAGAGTTTGAAAGCATACGTTTTACCATCGACGGGGCCATTGCCGAAGGAAACGGCGATGGTGGCTCCTGTCTCCCCTCAAGCGGTATGCACATTGTCGTTATTGACCCGGTAACCATCAAAGCATGGCCTGGAGATATTGCCGATTATGGTCAGAGCAATTATCCCATGTGTGAGGGCATGGGCAGGCCGAATTTTTTCTTTAAATTTCCCAGCGGGGATTCTCTGAGCCGGCAGAATATGATTGACATGATTTCCAATGAGGTGCCGGATGGGCATTACCTGCTGGCGTATTCGTTTAGAAACGGAAATTTTGAAAACTGGGCAGAATCCGAATATCAGGCCTTTGAGGCGTTGGGGGCTACCCGGATACGAACTGTCGGTAACAATGTACCATACATTTTCTTTTGCCGCAAAGGTGAAGCATCGCCGCTGCGCGAGAAAGCAGGGGATAATACCACGGATGAAATTGATGTGTATGTGGATCTTTACTCCGATTTTAATTACGGTACCATCACCAGCACAGATATTGGTCCGGCGTCGGAATGGCAGTCGTTTCACTGGTATCAGGAAGCAGTGGAAAGTGGCAACGACAACACGCAGGTTGAATTGCTGGCCTTTGATCCGGTAGAAAACAGTACAGATGTCATTGATACCATTGCAGATGGCACCTGGGATATTTACAACCTGCAACCATACATTGATGCGGCGGAGCATCCCTGGCTGAAGCTGAATTTCCGCACCCGCGATGACAGCACAAAAACACCGGGACAATTGAAAAAATGGCAACTCATGCATGAGGGTATACCCGAAACAGCAATCGATCCAAAATCGGGTTTTTACATCACGGGTGATACCATTTCCCGGGGTGAAGATTTTCGCTTTGCCGTTGCCACTAAAAACATCAGCCCTTACGATATGGACAGTCTGCTGGTAAAATACTGGATACAGACCGAAGAGAACCAGATAATTGAGCTGGATACCCGGCGACTGAGTCCGCATCCCGCCGGTGATGTAATTATTGATACCATCACCTGCAACACCAACAACCTGCAGGGACTAAACTCGGTGTGGGTGGAATACAATCCTGTGAATGGCGGGGAATACGATCAGCTTGAACGCTACCATTTTAACAACATTGCTCAGTACTATTTTTATGTTGATGCAGATGATGCCAACCCCTTGTTGGATGTTACTTTCGATGGCGTGCATATTCTGGATGGCGATATTGTGTCGGCCAAACCGGAAATTCTTATCAGCCTGAAAGATGAAAATCCTTACCTGCCGTTAAACGATACCAGTCTTTTCAGAGTGTATCTCACAAACATGCAAACAGGGCTGGAAAAACGGGTGTATTTCCGCGACAGCATGGGCAATGAGATTCTGGAGTGGACACCTGCCTCCCTGCCTGAAAACCGGTTTAAAATTCTCTATACACCTGAATTCAACGAAGACGGAGAATATCAGCTTCGGGTGCAGGCTACCGATGCTTCAGGCAATGAATCCGGCGATTACGATTACATCATTTCCTTTGAGGTGATTACCAGATCTACCATTACGCATGTGCTGAATTACCCAAATCCTTTTTCCACATCCACGCGTTTTGTGTTTGAGCTTACCGGCAGTGTTATTCCGGATGAATTCCGGATAGAAATTTACACGGTAACCGGGCGCCTGGTAAAAGTGATAGACAAGGCGGAAATCGGACCCATAAACATCGGCAGAAACATTACCGACTATGCCTGGGATGGACACGATATGTATGGCGATCAGCTTGCCAATGGAGTGTACTTTTATCGCATAAAAACCAGAATTGCCGGTGAAAGCATAGAACACCGCTCCAACGAATCGGACAGCTATTTTGATAAAAACATCGGTAAAATGTACCTGATGCGATAGGTGAAGCCTGCCCATTTCTCTGTCAATCGACGGATCGGCACATCGCCTAACGGTTTATAAAAACAACCCCATTTTTGCAAAACGCGACTCACAAACCCTCGACAGCATCGAATACAACTCAACCTGGTGATGCTGCCTGGGGTTTCCAAATCACCGCATCAGCCAGGATTGAATACTTTTCGGTATCATACCGATTAAACATCAAAATGGCGCATACTTTCACTTCGTTCCGTATGCTTGTTTTGCTGTAATACCGATAGTGAATTAAATTGCTGATACAATTCATTTAGTTTCTTGTATCCGCTTTAATTCTACATCGGCATTCCACCATAGTTTTATATTTTTAGTGGTGTAATTTTCGGCATTAACCTTCCGAAATGAATTCGGAATAAAATTAGTAGTTTCTAAATTTCTTTGTCAATCATTTAGAAACACAATTGGTATCACTTGTGGAAGACCAGTCAGGTGCATACAAAAAAAGCACCCGCTTCAATGAAACGGATGCCGTATATAATATGAATTGTAATTTGCTTTACAGAGAAGCAACATGACGCATGACCTGTGACTTCATACGTGCCGCTTTGTTGTCATGTATAATGTTTTTCTTGGCCAGTTTGTCAATCATGCCACTAACTTTGGGAAGCATTTCTTCAGCTTCTTTTTTGTCAGTGCTGGCTTTCAATTGACGTACTGCATTACGTGTGGTACGTCCGTAATATTTGTTCTGCAGCCTTCTGGCTTCGTTGCGCCTTATGCGTTTGATTGCTGATTTGTGATTTGCCATTGTTTATTCTCTTTTATTAACGTCCAATTTTCGGACTGCAAATATAGAACTTTTTATTTATCAGTGCAATAAATTCCCGGAATTTTTAATCCTGTCTGCCTGACTTTCTTTTTTCAAAACAAAATTCCGCATCTTTATTTTCCAAACCGCCAGGCTATGCCGGCATCAACCAACCAGTATGAACCACGTGAGTAAAAGTCCGGTTCATAATATTCTGCACTGCTTTCAGTGGCATGGAGCTCATATGTTTTGCTGCTTTCCCAGGTATCAAACAAACCTGTAAACCAGGCTGCAGAAAGGGTGAAATTCAGATTGAAACCGGTTTTCCAGCACAAGCTTAACCGATTTTGTATGTGCATGTTTATGTCAGTTTTTAATGCATCCTCATCTATGCTATATGTAACATGTGTGTCTCCTACGTATCCGCCACCGGATTGTGCAGGAACCGGGTCAAAATAGTAATCCACAGATAAGCCTGTTTGCAAATCAAGGTAGAGGTTTGAAACCATTTTGAACTCACTGCCTATGGCTCCGTTGAGTGACATTGCCTGAAAAAGCAAATTCGAAAACCGTTGGGTTACCGTTTCATCAAAAAACAGTATTTCAGCGCCGGTTGTTAATGCAGGACGGTACCAGGCAAGGCCGGCTTCCCAAAACAGGTGATCCCTGATACCATCCCGAAAATACACATTAATGACCGGGGCTTCCCATGCCGGCATCAACGATAAGGCCTCCTTACCCTCTGACATGCTATACATATAAGTTGGTACGCCTGATCGAACACCGATTTCCTGTGTCTGAGCCATGCTTTGAAAGGCAATCAAGATAAATAGAAGGGATAATAGTTTTTTCACAATAGTTTGATTTTTTTGTCTGTTTGTGTTTTATTTTAAACGCAATGTAGCCCCCCCCCTTGATCATATTTCCAAACTTATCAACATGTTATTGAACATACAACACTGCATGTCTGCAGGATTTTCTGATCAATGCATATTTTTTGTCTTATTATTGTGCAAAACACCAAATTCCGCAATTAAATACGACGAATCAAAACACACCCAACCGATGCTTTTTTAAGCGGCGGTTGAGCTCATCGTGGCGGCCGTTGCATAATTTATCAAGCAATTCATAAAAGCCCGGGCCGTGATTTTTATGTACAGTATGGGCCAGTTCGTGCAGAATAATGTAGTCAATGAGTTCATCGGAGAGCATCATTAAATACAGGCTAAAATTCAGCCTGTTTCGGGATGAACAGGATCCCCAGCGGGTCTTGGCGCTGGTAATGCATACGGATTGTGGTTTTAGATTATGTTGAGCGGCAAACTGCCACACACGCTCAGGCAAAACAGCTTTTGCTTCATCCCGCAAAATGCCTTCGACAAACAGCCGTATTCCGTTTTGAGTATTTTCGTCGGAAATATCGAATTCTTCAGGGACAATCAACTCAACATACGAGTTTCCTCCCTGCTCTGCCGCACGCCTGTCATGTTCCCTCTTGACTTCAATCCGGTGATGATGGGTTTTGATGATTCTGCCAAGGCCTATGGTTTTTTGCGTTGGTTGCTCCATCAGCCTTGCCCGTTGCTTTTGGATTCTGTCCTTCATTTCATACAATACCCGTTGCGCATCCCGGTAGGATTGTCCCGGCGGAATGCTCACGTATATCACACCGTCATTTTTAATGCGAATGTTAAAATTTCGTTTGGCACGGCCGTTTTTATCGAGCTGTACCGTACCGATATCGGGTAAATCAACTTCCTTCAAACCAAAATTACTTTGCCAGTTTGCTCAGTTTACCAAAGGACTCATCAGCAGCTTTCATACCATCGTTCATAATGGCATTAAAAGCTTCGCGCGTTTTTTTTCTGTCACCGAGCTTTTTCGCTTCATTTACACGTGTAATAAGCTCCTCCCGTTTTTCAATCATATCTTTCATGATTTCATCGGTTTTTTCAGCATCTTCACTGTGCATGTGTTTGTATATCATGCAATCGGAAAGCACTTCATACGTCAGGTAATTGATGTCTTTTTTAATGTCTCGTACACTTGCCATAACTCATGTTTGTTTTTTATAACTGCTTAAAAGTAATACATTTTTTGATTGAGGGAAAAAGCAGGGGTATATTTTTTTATCCCGGAAACGCATGCACCGAATAATTGCAGGTTTTGAATGGCTGAATGACAAAAGCTTCTTTCGCCCTTTCAGGGCTTATCCCTCCCCGACACTCACATCAATGGGCTGTGCCCATTGTTGTGAGCTTTCGCCGCGTTGCGGCTTGCCTGCCCTTTCAAACAGATGTAGCAAACACAAAACGTCGAACATAGAAACACCCCAATCTGACAGATCATTCAAAAAAAAGCCCCAAAGGGGCAAAAGTCCATTGCATCATCATCTGGCAACATGGTATCCTTTCACTTCATCATTCGACATTCCCGCTGGTAAGCGGGCAGGCTGCGGTTCAATATTCATCATTCCCTTCGTTTTTTTATCAGATTGTTGCACTTTTCAGGATGCGATAAATCGCATGCCTACAGTGCCCAAT
>CAYQMB010000092.1:0-11907 GCA_964418565.1 uncultured Bacteroidales bacterium
ACGCTCGATACATCGCCCAACAAATCTTCTGAAAGCACGAGCAGTGCCCGCCAGGCACAATTGTAACTTATGGTAACAGGTTTTCCAGGCGGGCTTGTTGGTTATGAGAGCTACTGGCTGCAGCATTATCACCAGGGTCGTGACAATACTGACGTTGTAATGAGCAGTACGCAAAATTCGTGTTGCTTTTATGTCCCGTTAGGCGATCGCCAATTGTAAATAGCAAATAAAAAGTGCCAGTTTTAAAAAAAAGAGCTCCATCTTTCAGTTTCTACAAAAACAAAGAAAAACGGAGCAAAAAAAGCAGCCCGAAATGATCCGGGGTGCCTTTTTGTTTTATGATAATAGGTTTACTTTACCTCATCCACAGCTGCTTTCAGCGCCTCGTCAAGAAGCTCCTGAGGCACAGTGTCGATGTAGTTTTGATCCATCAGGTGGTGTGTCAGGCCCCTGGAGTAATCGATATCACGTTTGGCAGCGTCAAAAGCCTCCTGCCGCGATATTTTCACACGTGCCACACCATCTTCAATTGCCTGCATGGCAACATCGGCAGCTTCTTCGGGGAAGACAGCAGACTCATCCATTTTGGGGATGATATCATCCTTGTTCATACCGCGTTTTTCAGCGTATTTTGCCAGGGATTCAGCAGCAGCTACGGCCATATTGTCTGTAATTTTCCGGGCACGCACCATCAGGGCGCCTTTGAGAATCCCCGGGAACCCCAGCGAGTTGTTCACCTGGTTGGGAAAATCGCCGCGTCCGGTAGCTACAATAAAGGCTCCGGCTTCTTTTGCAGCGTAGGGATAAATTTCCGGCACAGGATTGGCGCAGGTAAAAACGATGGACTTATCAGCCATGGACGATATCCACTCTGGTTTCACGGTATCCGGACCGGGTTTGGACAATGCGATCAGCACATCAGCACCTTCCATCGCTTTTCCAAAATCATCGATTTTATCGGGATTGGTTGTTTCGCACAGTTCCCATTTCCGGTAAAAGGCTTTGTTTTCTTTGATATCGGTACGGTCTTTATGCAGTCCGCCTTTGGAATCAAAGAGAATCATTTTTTTCGGATCGCCACCGGCAGCCACAATCAGACGGGCAATGGTGGTGTTGGATGCGCCGGCACCCAACAGGGTAATTTTGACATCTTCCATTTTCTTGCCCGCAATTTTCAAAGCATTAATTAAACCGGCAAGGGTTACAGACGCTGTTCCCTGGGCATCATCATGCCACACAGGAATTTCACATTCTTCACGCAGGGTATCCAGCACCTTAAAGCAATTGGGCTGTGAAATATCTTCAAGGTTCACCGCTCCGAAGGAAGGCTGCAGCATTTTAACAAATTCGATAATTTTATCGGGGTCTTTTTCGCCTTTTTCGTTTGTGCTGTTCACACAAAGTGCTACGGCATCCACACCACCGAGGTATTTCATCAGAAAGGCTTTGCCTTCCATTACGCCAAGGCCACCGGGAGGGGTTACGTCACCATCACCCAGCACACGGGTAGAATCACTGACAACGGCCACCATATTTCCGCGGTTGGAGAGGTCGAAGGATGCGTTGTTGTCATCGCGTATGCTGGTGGACACTTCTGATACGCCGGGTGTATACCAGACGTTAAACCAGTTAAATCCGGGTACAGCGGCTTTTGGAATGGTTTGAATTTTACCGCCGAAAAATTTGTGACCGGTTTTGGCCAGATTTTTCAGAAAGCGGGTTTTAGCTTTGGCGATTTGCTCTTCCGAAAAATCATCGGGAAAAGCTTTATCGAGATTACTGAGGTCCAATTTAATTTTTTCCATTATTCAGGCTGTTTTTTAGGTTAACGTTTTTCGGCCGCAAGTTTGTTAAATCCGGCTTTGATAAATTCGCGATTCAGGCGTGCAATGTGTGCCAGGCTCACCCCTTTGGGGCATTCTGCTTCGCAAGCGCCGGTGTTGGTGCATGAACCAAAACCCAGTTCATCCATTTTGGATACCATATCCCATGCCCGCTTTACACCTTCGGCTTTTCCCTGTGGCAGCAGCGCATACTGAGACACTTTGGCAGCCACAAAGAGCATGGCTGATGAGTTTTTACAGGCAGCCACACAGGCTCCACAGCCGATGCATGCAGCTGCATCAAAAGCTTCATCTGCTTTGTTTTTGGGGATAGGATATGTATTGGCATCCGGTGCAGAGCCAACATCCACATTCACAAAGCCGCCGGCTTCCATAATTTGCTCAAAAGCAGAGCGATCAACAACCAGGTCTTTGATTACAGGAAAAGACTGAGCGCGCCAGGGTTCCACGGTAATGACATCGCTATCTTTAAAGGCTTTCATATTCAACTGACAGGTGGTAACTTCCTCTCCCGGACCATGCGGGCGGCCGTTTATCATCATCGCACAGCTTCCGCAAATGCCTTCGCGGCAGTCGTGTTCAAAGGCAATGGTATCTATGCCTTCATCAATAAGCTGCTCATTGAGTGCATCCAGCATTTCCAGGAACGTCATATCCTGAGATGCGTTGTTTAGCTGATAGGTTTCAAACCTGCCTTTATCTTTGGGGCTTTTTTGTCGCCAGACTTTGAGTGTTAGTTTCATCGTATTGCTGATTTAAGCATTAACAATCCGTCAATTATTTGTAACTGCGCTGTGTGGGTTTAACAAAATCAAAATTCAGAGCTTCTTTATGCAGTTCAGGTTCTTTAGCATCACCCTTATACTCCCAGGCAGCCACGTAACTAAATTTATCATCATTGCGCAGCGCTTCCCCTTCTTCAGTTTGGTGTTCTTCGCGGAAATGTGCACCACAGGATTCATCACGGTTGAGCGCATCGCGCAACATCAGCCGGGATATTTCAAAGGAAGCAGCCACGCGCAGGGCTTTTTCCAGGGGTTGGTTCATGCTATCGGTGGAACCGGTGATTTTCAGGTCTTTGTAAAAGCGTTCTTCCAGCTCATCCACTTTTTTCAATCCTTCTTTCAGTCCGTTTTCATTACGCGCCATACCGGAATGATCCCACATGACTTTACCCAATTCTTTATGGAAAGCCAGGGGTGAAATTTTCCCATCAATGTTCATGAGTTTATCGATGCGCTCTCTGGCCTCTTTTTCTGCTTTTTCAAATTCCGGATCATCGGTAGAGAGGCGCGGGGTTTTGATCTCACCTGCCAGGTAATCACCAATGGTATATGGAAGAATGAAATAGCCATCGCCGGATCCCTGCATAAGCGAACTGGCACCCAATCGATTGGCACCATGGTCGGAGAAGTTTGCTTCCCCGATGGCATAGAGGCCGGGGATGGTGGTCATCAGATTATAATCCACCCATAAACCACCCATGGTATAATGCCCTGCGGGATAAATTTTCATGGGTTGTTTGTATGGATTTTCGCCGGTTATTTTCTGATACAGATCAAAGAGGTTCCCGTATTTGCTTTTAATGACTTTTTTGCCCTGTTCTTTGATGGCATCGGCAAAGTCAAGATACACGGCATAACCGGTTTCCCCCACACCATAGCCGGCATCACAGCGCTCTTTTGCTGCTCTGGAGGCAATATCACGAGGCACAAGATTCCCGAAAGCGGGATACCTCCGTTCGAGGTAATAATCGCGGTCTTCGGCCGGAATATCAGCGGGTTTACGTGTATCATCTTTTTGTTTGGGCACCCACACGCGACCATCGTTTCGAAGCGATTCCGACATCAGCGTAAGCTTTGACTGATATTCGTTTAACTGCGGGATGCATGATGGGTGAATCTGGATAAAACTGGGATTGGCAAAGAAAGCGCCTTTTTTATAGGCCGCGTATGCAGCCGCACCGCTGGAGTTCACAGCCAGCGTTGACAGGAAATAAATGGTTCCGTATCCACCGGTAGCCATCACCACTGCATGTCCGGAGTAGCGTTCCATTTCGCCTGTAACAAGGTTACGGCAGACAATACCACGTGCCTTTCCATCCTTAAGCACGAGTTCCAGCATTTGCCGGCGCTCATACATGGTAACAGTACCTTTTGCAATCTGGCGTTTCAGTGCGGAGTAAGATCCCAGCAGCACCTGCTGTCCGGTCTGGCCCGATGCGTAGAATGTCCGGGAAACCTGCACACCGCCAAACGAGCGGGTGGTAAGGTTCCCTCCGTATTCGCGGGCAAAGGGTACTCCCTGGGCGGTCAGCTGATCAATGATATTGTTGCTGACTTCGGCGGCCCGGTACACATTGGCTTCACGTGCACGAAAGTCGCCGCCTTTGAGCATATCATGAAACAGGCGGAAATCGGAATCGTTATCGTTGCGGTAATTTTTTGAGGCATTGATACCTCCCTGTGCAGCTACGCTGTGTGCCCTCCGGGGGGAATCCTGATAGCAAAACAGCTTAACGTTGTATCCCATTTCGCCGAGGCTTGCTGCGGCTGCGGCACCGGCCACACCCGTACCGATCATGATGATGTCCATTTTTTTCTTATTAGCGGGACTGACCAGTTTAAGGGAGTTTTTATGATTTGTCCACTTTTCTGAAAGTGGTCCGTCTGGTATTTTTGAGTCTAATACAGCCATTATAATTGAGGATTTTATTCGGTTAAACCATTGATTGAATCATCACGTAAAGTGGAATAAAGGCAAAGCCACCGGCAAGCACAAGGCTGATGATTACGCCAATAACATTCCAGATGGTGCGCCATTTGCGGTTGCTCCAGCCGAGTGTCTGGAAGGCAGACCACACGCCGTGATAAAGATGAAGGCCCAGGGCAATGGCACCGACCACGTAGATTGCGACCAGCCATTTCCATTCGATAAATTTTGTTGTCACAAGGGCATAGGCATTTTCTACCCCTGCACCCAATCCTGTAGCTTCGTGAAGCAGCGGATCGCCGGTAAATCTCATTTTCCAGAAGAAGTTTATCAGATGAATTACCAGGAAAATCAGAATCACAGCACCAAGGATGTACATGTTTCTGGAAGGCCAGTTACTTCCGGCCGAGGCATCGCGCTTTTTGTATCTGCCGAGTCCTGCATAATTCACACTTCGTTTTCGCTGATTTTGCCAGGTAATCACAGATGCAAAAATAAAGTGGAGAATCAGTCCGATTGCCAAAATGGGTTCCACTACGCCGATGACCGGATCGGTAGCCATGAAGTGGGCAGCTAAATTGAACAACTCACCCGAACTGTCAAACACAATCATAGAATTTACCGTGAGGTGCACGATAAGAAAGAGTATCAGGAACAATCCGGTGATACTCATTAGAAATTTTTTTCCGATGGAAGATGAAAAGAAATTGCTCATAGCATTACACAATTATTAAAAACATTAAATAAAATTATTCAGCCCAGGCATTTCTGCCTTCTTCATACAAATCCTTACCGGTGCAATCGTTGATAACGATCAGCGGCATATCTTTAACCTCCAGCCTTCTGACAGCTTCGGGTCCCAGTTCATCGAAAGCAATAACTTCGGCTTTTTTGATGGTTTTTGCAAGTAGAGCTGCTGCACCACCGGTAGCACCAAAATACACCCCGCAGTGTTCTTTCAGGTTTTCAATAACCGGTTTTGATCTGGCACCTTTTCCTATCATACCTTTCATGCCGGCTTTTAGCATGTCTTCCACAAAGGGATCCATGCGGTAGCTGGTTGTAGGTCCGGCAGCACCGATCACCTGTCCGGGTTGTGCGGGTGAAGGACCAACGTAAAAAATCACGCTGCCATTGACATTAAACGGCAGGTCTTTTCCTTCATGCAGCAGGTCAACAAGTTTTTTATGAGCAGCATCTCTGGCGGTATAAATAACACCGGAGAGAAATACTTCATCACCGATATTCAGTTGTTTTACTTTTTCATCGGTTAAAGGTGTTTCAAGTTTTATACTCATGGTTTTTTTGTTTTAAATGGTTGCGGTTTTCACTCTGGCGGCATGACACTGAATATTGACAGCCACGGGAAAGGTAGCGATATGCCTGGGGTGTTCCTCAATGAACAATTCAAGAGATGTGGTATTACCACCCAGCCCGGCCGGACCGATGCCAAGTTTATTAATTTCCTCCAGCCATTCGGTTTCATAAGCTGCAATTTCCGGATTGGGATTCCGTTGTCCGAAACGGCGTGATATGGCTTTTTTAGCCAGCCATGCCACATGGTCGAACGTACCTCCTACGCCAACACCGATTACGGTGGGCGGGCACGGATTTCCTCCGGCCTGTGAAACGGTTTCGATGACAAAATCTTTAATGCCTTCCACACCGTCAGCGGGTTTCATCATTTTCAGACGGCTCATATTTTCAGACCCGCCACCTTTTGGCAGGAGCGTAATTTTCACTTCATCGCCCGGAACAATGTGGGTATGAATAATGGCCGGTGTGTTATCGCCTGTATTTTTGGGGTCGGTAATGGGGTTTGCCACGATGGATTTTCGCAGGTATCCATCAACATAGCCTTGAGCCACCCCTTTATTAATGGCTTTTGTCACATCGCCACCTGTAAAATGCACATCCTGACCCACATCCATATAAATCACGGTAAAGCCGGTATCCTGACAGATGGGGGTTTTGTCTTTTTTGGCAATATCAATGTTTTCTATCAATTGCCCCAGGACAGCTTTTCCCACAGGAGATGATTCGTTATCATGTGCGTTTTTCAGTGCATCAACAAGATCGTCATTGGCCACAACAGAGGCTTCAATAGCAAGATCCCGTATGACTTTTGTCAGTTTTTCAACATTGATTTCCCTCATAATGAATAATGGATTAAGCCAGATAATGAATTTCAAATATAAATTAATTTTGCCCCACAATTAATGCTGTACAACACATGGCTGCCATACATACATCTAACTTTCGGTAATTTTATAATAAGCTAAGCTTATTTTAACCACCCAGATACACATTGTATGACATCACAAAACCTGACAAAAATCACCCCAGCGTTTCAGAGAGTGTGTTTCCGATTTCTGCAGCAGTGGATGCCACCTTAACACCGGCGGCACTTAAGGCATCGATTTTCTCTTTGGCTGTTCCTTTGCTTCCGGCGATGATGGCTCCGGCATGTCCCATTCGTTTTCCTTTCGGGGCAGTTTGTCCGGCAATGAAGGCCACCACGGGTTTTGACATATGTTGTTTGATGTAATCCGCTGCCCTGATTTCGAGGTCTCCACCAATTTCACCAATGATAACCACAGCATCGGTTTCAGGATCGTTTTCAAATTTTTCGAGCAAGTCTATATATGAATAACCAATGATCGGGTCGCCACCAATGCCAATGGCAGTAGAAATACCATAACCGGCTTTTACTACCTGGTTTGCGGCCTCATATGTAAGGGTTCCGGATTTTGAAATCACCCCTACCCTTCCTTTTTTAAAAACAAAACCGGGCATGATACCCACTTTGGCTTCATCGGCAGTAATAACACCCGGGCAGTTTGGGCCAATAATATTGGTATTTGAGTTGTTGATGTACTTTTTAACATACATCATATCCTTTACCGGTATTCCTTCGGTAATGCAGACCACAAGTTCGATGCCTGCATCGGCTGCTTCCATTATAGAATCGGCTGCAAAGGCAGGCGGCACAAAAATCAGTGACACATTGGTACCGGTTTCGTCGCGGGCTTCTTTTACCGTATTAAATACGGGTTTATTAAGGTGTGTAGTTCCGCCTTTACCCGGTGTAACACCACCTACAATATTGGTTCCGTATTCAAGGCATTGTCCGGCATGAAAACTGCCTTCTTTACCGGTAAATCCCTGTACAATAATTCTGGAGTTTTTATTTACTAAAATGCTCATACTTTTCTGGTTTAAACGATTTCTACAGCTTTTTCGGCACCGTCGTTAAGATCATCAGCGGTGATAAGTTGTTTTATTCCGGATTTTTTGAGGATTTCGGCAGCTTCGCCGGCGTTTGTCCCATCCAGGCGTACGACAACAGGGACATTAATATCCACTTTTTTGGTAGCTTCGATAATGCCGTTTGCGATGCGATCACAACGGACAATGCCGCCAAAGATATTGATAAAAATGGCTTTCACATTTTTATCGCTGAGGATAATTTCCATGCCTTTGGCAACCGTTTCAGCGCTGGCCCCACCACCTACGTCGAGGAAGTTTGCAGGCTCTCCGCCTTTGTGCTTAATAATATCCATGGTGGACATGGCCAGGCCGGCGCCATTCACCATGCAGCCGACGTTTCCATCAAGTTTTACATAACTCATGCCGTGTTCTCCGGCATCGGTTTCGGTAGGTTCTTCTTCATTAAAATCGCGCATGTTCAAAATTTCTTTCTGACGGAAGAGGGCATTATCGTCAAATCCCATTTTGGCATCAAGCGCAATGAGGCGATCATCATCGAGCAGGGCAAGGGGATTAATCTCAATCAGGCTGGCATCTTTTTCGATATATGCTTTGTAAAGAGCTGAAGCAAATTTTGAAAAGTGTTTCATCTGAGACTTACTGAGTCCCAGCTCAAAAGCGAGTTGTCGGATTTGAAATCCCTGCAGGCCGAATAACGGATTAATGGTAGCTTTCAGTATTTTTTCGGGGGTTTCGGCAGCCACTTTTTCAATTTCCACACCGCCTTCAGTAGAAGCCATCATTACGGGCATTTCCTGTTGTCTATCGAGTGTAATACCGAGGTAAAATTCATCAGCGATGGCAGCTCCGGCTTCGATGTACAGCTTTTTAACTTCTTTGCCTTCAGGGCCGGTCTGATGTGTCACCAGTGTCATACCCAGCATATCAGAAGCAGCTTTCTCGACCTCTTCAGGGGTATCAACAATTTTCACACCACCGGCTTTGCCTCTGCCGCCGGCATGGATCTGGGCTTTCACCACGTATTTTCCGGATGATAGTTTTTCTGCAGCATCTCTGGCCGCTTTTGGTGTTTCGGCAGGAAATCCTTCCAGCACAGGCACACCAAAGTTTTTAAATATCTGCTTGGCCTGATGTTCGTGAATGTTCATAGTTAGGTTTGATGTAAGATCGGTTCGAAAATTGTGTTATCAGTAACAAAGATAAGAAATAATATTTTTATATAAAGGCATTTGTATATGTATTCACTTAACAGGTATGATTATATGAATCCAAACGTGACTTAAATCATCATAAAACAGGGCAAAACAGCGTTTAGCGCATAAAGCAAGATTGTTAAAACATTCAAGCCAAACACAGCGAATATTGAAAACACATCCGGTAAATGCATCGTTAAGACTCTACAAAAACCACATCAGGAAAAAATTCTGAATCAATTGTTTCGTGCTAAAAGAAAAATGTTTTATCTTAGCAAAAATCCAAATACTGTAAAGATTATGAAACGTTTGATAAGTATATTTGTGATTCTGAGTTCCATAGCAGCGCTAATACTGTTTACCGGATGCCCGGATGATGATGCCACTCCACCCAGAATTTTATTCCCTGAGTCCATGGAATTGCATCAGGACACCGTTGTATTGCTTCAGCGGGAATTTGAAGACCCCGGTGTGTTTGTCGAAGACAACAAGTCGTTTAATGAAAACATTGTGCTTGAAAGTGATTTTGAAGATGAACTTGATCTCACATCCGATGGCAAAACCCGGTTTACCGGTGAATATGAAATCACCTATACAGCAACAGACGAAGCCGGCAACGAGACAGAAGCAGTACGCACAGTACGTGTAGCCAATCCGGCAGAGATTGTTGAAGGCATCTATGATGTTGAGGCAGATTACAATGAAATTGAGGATACGGAATTTATCAGCAATATTTCAGCGGATGTAAGAACAGCGGGTAAAATCCGTTTTTCTAAAGCCTATGTACACAATGCTGATGAAGAAGAATTTTATTTAAGGATAAACGGATTTCTGTATTCTCCGGATTATTCTCCCAATATTATCGGAGAAACAGAAGATCCCAGTGAAACAGTTGGTGGACTTGGCACCCAGGGTGATGTAAACACGCCGTTTTATTCGGACATGTATTATCATGAAACCATGGATGTAATGGATCGTTATGATTACATAAACATTCCCTTGCAATATGATACATTGAACAACATTGTTTATACCTTAACCGGCAAAACAGACAACACAACTGACTTACCCAAATCAAAAGTATTTTACGGCCAGAATGACATGATTACCAAAGTTGAACTTTATTACACCATCAGTGCTGAAAACGTACCGGGTGGCGAACAGGCAGTAGAAATTTACACACCACGCTAAACACAGTCAAAACATAGAGATTAAAGCTGTTCGGTTTCCGGACAGCTTTTTTTATTTTCCAAAAAACAAGCGGTTTACTTCCTTAATCAACTGAGGGGAAGTCCGACGATAGAAGCGTTTCTCCTGAAAGCCAACCACCCATTGTATGCCGTGTACAGGGTGCAACACCATAATTTCATCGGCGGATTTTATTTCATTGATGTGCAGAATGCAGTCAGCATAGACTTTCATATTGAGGTTAAGGCATGCTTCTATGGTCTTTTGGCGCATGATATCGTCCATGGCTCCTTCTTCGAGGGCAGGGGTGTAAACCATTTCGTTTTTGGTCATCAGGAAATTTGCCCCGACAAAGCGCGCAACGTGGAAATGTTCATTCAGGATAACCATTTGCTGCAACCTGCCTTTGTGCATATCAAAAAGTGCAGAGGTTTCGGTTGGTGATAGGCCGGTATCATAAATCTCAGCCGACATTGAATAAAGCCTGTGATTACGGAACACATCAATTAAAAGCCCCTCTTCATTCAGAATAAATTTTTTGTTTGTGCGTGTTTCTGCTGTCATAATGTATGAAGCATCCTCTGAGGGTGAGCCGGCAAAAATTATCATATTCAGCAAACCTCCCTGATAAATCCGGTTCATCTGAAAGAGGTGGTATATATCCTGCGCAAAAGTGCTGGCAGTCATCCAGGGTGGCATTTTCAAACCCTTTTTGGTAGCAAATGCACAAATTCTCCTGAATTCATCCTGATAAAAGGGCAACATGGACGACATCACAAACCATTGAAATCTCAATGCATTTGTACCTTTTACAAGGGGATGACCGGCCGTAAAAACAGCCTCGTTTTTTATCAGTTCACCATTATGTATAATGTGTCCTGGCATATGTACTAAACGGGTTATTCTGGTATTTCGCTGATGATTGTATCAATCACTGACAGGATATTGGTGTTGGCTTTGATTTTTAATCCTTTGATGCCGGCATTTTCAGCTGCCTGCACATCACGATCTGAATCTCCGATAAATACAGCTTTTTCCTTATCCACATCAAAACGGGCAATGGCTTTCTCAAGCATCAGGCCCGCAGGTTTTCTGCAGAGGCATTTTTCCATCGCATCGTGGTGGGGGCATGTGTAAATTTCATCAAGACCAGCCCCCATGCGGCTTAGTTGCTGACACAGCAAATCGTGCAGACAATTTAGCGTATTCTTACTGTACAGGCCTCGAGAAACGCCACCCTGATTGCTGATTATTGCAACCACAAAACCGGCATCTTTCAGACGTTTAATTCCCTGCGACACACCGGGATTGATTTGAAAATCCTTTATGTTTGTCACATAATCGCCGATTTCTTTGTTAACGACGCCATCTCTGTCAAGAAAAACTGCTTTAGTGCTCATAATCAGCCCATGTTTACAGCAAGCAATTTACGAAAAAATTCCTGAATCAGAACTGGTTCGACCATTAGAGGATAAGCAAAGCCAAAAATCGCACCCCAGAAGTGGGCATCGTGACCAATGTTATCTTTCCCTTTTTTTCCCATGTACCAGGAGTATGCAAGATACAAGCCGCCAAAGATTATTCCGGGAATTGGAATCACGGCAAAGAAGTATACCGGGTGCCAGGGCACAAAAAATATGCTGGTAAAAACTACAGCAGACACGGCCCCCGAAGCCCCTACAGAACTGTAATGCGGGTTGTTTTTTTGTTTGGCCAGGCTGTACAGCGATGAAAAAACA
>CAYQMB010000093.1:0-11827 GCA_964418565.1 uncultured Bacteroidales bacterium
CGTACACAGGCATTATTGTAACCCATAACAGATACTTCCTGACCTTCGGCAAAGTCCATCATAACAAATGTATCGTCGGCAGCAGGACCTCCCTGTGACAAGCCATCAACAAAGAATTCAAATTCCTGGGCCCCTGAAACATTAAATTCCAGTGTATCATTCAGACAAAGGCCCGCGGCTGTCATTGAGCTGGTAAAAATCACATCCGGTATTTCATTTACATCCACTTCAATGGAATTGTCTGAAGTATCTGAACAAATGTTCTGATAACCGACAACAGAAACAATATCTTCATCGGCAAAGGCATCGGAAGCAAACTCAGCATTGGCAACAGGCCCACCCTGAGAAATACCGTTAATCAAAAACTCATATTCACTTGCCCCGGATGCAAGCAGCGAAATTGTATCACCCTGACATACAGAGAGAGCACTGGTTGCTTCAATGGATACATTGGGGATGGAATATACGGTGTAGGTTAATACTTCCGGAGCTGTTGCGGTACAACCATCGGTAGTTCCTTCAAGTGTAACTTCATCAAGATTGTCGAGGTTACTAAGTTCCAGATCGCTGTCTGCATCAGGTGTTCCCTGTGACCAGCCATTGACAAAAAATTCATACTCCTCTGCCCCGCTTCCCTGCACAGTTACGGTATCACCGCTGCATACTTCTGTAGGATCTGCGGTGGTCAGGCTTACTGTTGGATAGGGTCTCACTTCCACATAATATTCATCATCGGATTCAGCAAAACAACCATATTCAGATGTTGCAGACATGCTAACTGTATCGCCATCACTAAAGTTGTCATAACTGAAGAGGGGATTGGCAGATTCAGCTCCCTGACTCATGCCATTGATAAAAAATTCATATGTATTCGCTCCACTGGCGGTAAAACTCATTTCCTCACCGTCACAAATGCTCGTATCAGCATCATTGCAAGTCAGTTGCGGGTCTGGTATCGGATGAACAAGCACTTCCAGAGCCGCAGGAACACAGGCATTTGGTGTACCAGAGACACTTACGCTTTGGCCGTTTGTAAGCGATGATGTTACAAATTGATTGTTTGCAGATTCAGGACCTGCCGGTGTGCCATCTACATAGAACTGATAAGTGGTATCGCCGGTGGCAGTGAATGTAATTTGTTCCCCTTCGCAGATTTCCAGCGTATCAGCACTAAGCTGAATATCGGGATAAACGTTAAGTGTCATAACATTGGTTGTATCGTAACAATCACCAATACGACCTGCCAGCCCTATGGTCTGCAGATGCGATAGTGTATCGGTTGTGATAACATCATCAGCGCTCCAGCTACCCTGTGGAGAACCGCCGATAAAAAACAGGTATTCTGCTGCACCATTGGCGGTAAAGCTTATCTCCTCACCCTGGCAGATGCTGGTATCAGCATCGCTGCTTACCAATGCAGTATTAGGTGACGGATTTACGGTAACATTCACGAAATCACTGATGGCACTGCAACCTGTTGTATCAAAACCTTCAACGGTGATAAGGTCTCCATCCGAGAGGGTATCCGCCCAGAAAATATTATCCGGTGAAGGAGCAGCCTGAGAAATTCCGTTAATAAAGAATTCATAATCTGTAGCTCCTGAAGCAATAAAATCCAGAGATTCGCCATCACATATTTCGGCAGGATCGATGCTTGCTGCAAGATCAACGACGGGGTTAGGGTAAACACGCACGGTAAATTCATCAGCACTCCAGGCTGTACAACCGGTTGCTGTATCTTTTGCATGTACCTGCACAAAAGCTGAATCATCAATCGAGGCCGTAGTGTATTCATAAACAGCAGACATATTTGTAACGCTGCTGCTGTCAACGAAAAACTGGTATTGGTCTGCTCCCGTTGCGGTAAAGCTAATGGACTGGCCTTCGCATATGCTTGTATCAGTGGGTGAAACACTTACCAATGCTGCAGGCAATGGATTGACATTAATGATAAGGGTATCGCTGTATTTAACGCATCCATCCAGCACAGCCTCAACAAAAATCTCATTGGTTCCACTCAGGGTATCGGTTTCATACAAATCAACTGAAGCCCCCAGGTTAAGAGGCTGATCATTCAGATAAAAGTTATAATCAACAGCATGGCTGCTGCTTGCCTGAAAGCTAACGGTCTCGCCTTCACAAATGGTGAGGTTGCCGGGACTGGCAGAAAGCGACACAGAATGCTCTACCAGGCTTAGTGTATCACGGTAAACATCATAACAATGCGTAATTGTATCGGTGGCTGTCAAGGTAATACTGTAATCCCCCTGATTTGCAAAATAATAGTCAAGATCAGTTGTGTTGAGTGTATCTGTATTTTCCACTATCCATTCAAAAACAAGGTTCATTTGTCCACCATGCATTGACTGCGATGTATTAACAAAGGTCAGATCACTTTCAACGCATGCCGGGTAGGGCATATCAAAATCTGCCACAGCTGCTTCAGTGGGATCAAAAATCCAGCCTGAATTGTTTCCTTCGTCTGTGCTCAACATAGCAACAGCTGATGGGCTAATTACCATATCACTTACCAACAGCGAATATGCCGTATCCTGATACGTTGTATTTGTTTTATCAAACGTATATATATCTCCATTGCTGGATGATTTAAAACGGATTTGGTCATTGCAGGTACCGTAAATATTCAACAAACTGTCTATGCTTGTTACAGAGCCTGCTTCTACTTGTATGGTACCTCCCGGATGAACTGTGAAATTATGGAACCCGTTTGACCCGAAGCATGATACCAGATAGTCTTCAACAGGGCTGCCATCTTCACTTGTGTAGATCTGAATGTCGTAATACTGCTGTCCGCCACCCTCAAAAAACGCATTGTTATAAGCATTTTCGACAAGGTTTATCAAGGATGAATCTGCCTGCAAACTCAGCCTGGAAGGTTTTTGAACCTCCCAATAAAATTCGATGTCCAACAGGGATGATTCAATAACAACGGTTTTATTTGCAGCAGATGATGTCCTGAATACGGGTGCAGAAATGACTTTATTGCTACCGACAAACGTTCCGGAAACAACATTGATTCCGGCGAGTTCAGAAAAATGAATATCTGTTTCCAGAAAAACCGTGTCATCGGTGTGATACGGATTGCTGAACAGTTTAACCCTGAGTTCTGCATCATTGGCTGAAATGGTGGCATTGGTGTCATCAGGCATAATCATAAGTCCGTGCTCAACCTCAAAAAGAGAATTGAGGCTAAGGTTTTCCGGATACATCATTTCAACCGTGTTGTGTAAATCAATTCCGGTTTTACTGGTTAATGCATTGTGAAAAACCATGTGGACGGGAATGGAGTCTGTATCCGATGCATCCAGGAAATAACAATACGCCATTTTATCTATGGCAATTGTATCTGTAGCGGCTGCAGCCAAATGAGCAGAATCAATAACCACAGTATCTTTAAGCGTAGGCAGGCACGCAGCAGGTGTTCCGCCTACCTCCCAGTTATTAACATCACTCCACTGGTTGGTATTTCCAAGCCAGTAATAGGTTTTTCCACTTAGCGATCCGGTAAAATCCCAACCGTTAACAATACCAACAGAATCGGAAGCCACTGCCTCATAATACACAGAACCCGTGGTATCGGCGGTAACATTACTCAGCAGCACTGAGGACACCTGCAAAGTATCATATCCGGTTTTAACAATTTGAGCGGTATCATCAATGGTTGTGCTTCTGATGGTTATTTGCTGGTCGCAGGAACCATTTGCAACCAAAGAATCTGTTTGGGTAACGGAAAGTGGTTCGAGCCATAAAGTGTTTCCCGGCTGTAAGGATATTCGTTTAAAACTGTTATTTCCTGTCAACTCTGTTTCCTCAGTAAAGGCATTCAGTTGATGATAATTTAAATCACCGCCTACAAATTTTTGCAACATCCCGTTGCTGCTTTGTAGTGTAATAGATGAACTGTCGGCATCGAAAGTAAGGTTTGTTGGATTTACAAGCCAGGCCTGATCATCACCGGTAAGGGTAATGCCGGATTTTTTGAGGTTCAGATTTCTGACATTATCAGTATCCGTATGAAAACGAGCACATAAAACGGTCTGATTTTCCATGATGAGGCTTCCGTCATTGAGGAAAATATTTGCGGTGGAGGTTAAGCCATCATTAAAACGCCAGCTCGAATTGCCATTAAACACAAGATTGGAGTTCAGGATAACTCCGTGCGTAAAAATATCAAAGGTATCTGTGGGATGGTTGTTGGCAAACAAAATGTCACCATCATAATCTGCCTGAAGATTAGGATACAGTTCCAGGCTGTCTTGAATATTCAAATCTGCGCTGCCATTCCATACGACATCGTATGTCACATCAGCCCAGGTAGCAGCTCTGCAATAAGCTGTTTTTATAAGCCTGACTGTATCATCATCCGATGCAAAGGAAGCATCATCAAAAACAACAAGGCTTTCTGGATTGGGCACACATGTTTGCGGTGCACCACCTGAAGTATCTGACCAATTGGAAGCTTCGTACCAATTGCCTGTATTACCAATCCAATACAGGGTATCATTGTTAGCCGGTTGCGTGATGGTCCATCCATCGGCAGCACCTTCTGCGTAGGAGTTATTGGCAATAAAATTTGCAGACTGGGCTTTCACAAATCCTATTTTCAGGTAACTAGCTGTCACATCTGATGATGCCTGTATTACGGGCATCTGGTTAATGCAATTCTCATCCGGCCAGACATACATTTCATCCGGGCAATAGCTACGGATATGGATAAAATCGCCACAATTGCCATCAGCCTGCAGCGCATTAATATCAACGGTTTTGCCTTGTTTTAAAACAAATGCAGAGCCAGTGGACAGTTTCAGGCTATCAGTGGTAAATGATGACTGCACAAATAAATCACGGGCATCAAAGATTGTAAATTTTGAAAAAGTGGCATTCAGGTTTCCGGTTTTATACAAGTATTCACTGCCACCGGCAAATATCAATTCAGAATTTGCCGTTTCCAGGGTAAGCCCGTTTCCATCAACCTCAAAAGCAGAAAGGCTAACCTGCGAACTTCCTGTATTAATGGTTCTGGCAAGGGAGGTGTTGGATTTAAGTGTATCGCATGTCAGGGCATAGTCATTGGTATAGAAGCTACCTGAAAAATCCAGATTTATATTACCTGTGGTTTTTACAGGTCCCTGCATGAAGAGCTTTTTGTTTCCATTTAATTTGACATGCAGGTCAGGTAGGTTATCAGAAAAAGAAATGTAGCACGAATCTGATGACTGCAGGCTCATAAAAAGGCTGGCATCCAGCGTGGATACATTAAAATTATCATGCAGGTAAAAAGCCTGATTACACCTGATAGTATCGGCATTGGAAATGGAAGGAGAACCGCTGATATTGGTGGGTGAATCTTCATCACCATTAAAGGATTTAAACCGTAGTTCCTCATTGTTAGCGTTTAATATGCCATCAAGCAGATACAATGTATTCTGAGGCATATTGATACCGGAGGGCAATCCAATTGTACCATTCTGTATGTTAAAATACACATCCCCGGATAATTCATTACCGGCAGTTTCAAAAGAAGCAATGCTTGAAGCTGGAGCCTGGAAGAAAGTTGGCCCAAAGTGGTTGTATGCCATATCCGGACTCAGTGTCAGCGATTGTTGAATAATAATGGTATCAGAAACCTGAGACAGGAATTCAGGGGCAAATGCAACACCGGCCCAACTCATAGATGTCAGGCTTACATAATTGGTATCAAGCACAACCATTTCGTTATTCTGGCTGAACGAATTTGCATCAAAATAGACATTATCACCAGGGCCGGGTAAAGAGGTATGCATGTTTGTGGTATTGCCTGAGCTTGTTGACCAGTGATTCTCATAATCGGTCCAGTCTCCGCCGTCATTCACCCAATAATAGTTATCTGCATGCAGATAACCGCCCAAAATCAATAAGAAGAATAGTGTTAACAGTTTATTTCCCATTTTAACAAGAATATTTTTTTTCAAAAATAGATATTTTTATTTAAAATCTTTAAAATTTTTACCTATTTTTGCAAATAGTTACCAAATAACCAGACTAAATTCATGATGAGCCGAAATGTATTAATTCTTGTAATGTTTGCTTTATTGCTTCAAAACGGAGCCGTTTTTTCACAATCAAATCCCAAAGACACGACTGCATATTCGAATTTTGTCAGGAATGATCTTGAAAAGACAGAACGAACATTTAAAAACACTTCAATCAGCATAAGGTTACCCAAGCATTTCAAAGAATTCAGTAACGAAGATATCAACGGATACATGCACACGGGTACTGCCTCTAGCATAGTGGCATATGAACTGGAAGAGACTCCATATGCGCTTTCATCTGACAGCCTTACCCAGGAGCATTTAAGTGGGCAGGATGTTAAGCTGGTAGGACAGCAGGAAAGCAAAACATACGATGGAGCACCCGCCAAATTTTACTTTGTTGAGTTCACAACAAACGGTGTAGAAGTTATTCGGATAATGTTTTTTACCGGAAGTTACAATAAAACTGTATTCTTACAAGCCAACTATCCAAAGGGGTTTGATTCTCTATTAAGAAACGTTATTATGGAAAGTTTCCGGACTGTAAAATTTCAATAAGCATGAAACGAGCTGAAATACTTACAATTTTTATTTTTCTGCTGATTTGCAGCACCGGATACGGACAAACCGTAACAGTGCCCTACCCAACTCTGTACGAAACAGACGGACAAAATTTATGGCAACCCGGCACCACTGGAATTTTTGAGGTAGAAAATGAGTTTTTTGGATTTGACTGGGACTACGGCAACACTTTTGGTGATATCACCTCCCTAGAAGGACTGGAATTTGGTGCACAAGTAAGTGCCGGAACCTGGGGCGAAATGGGATCAGGCATTAGCATTAACTTTGGCACAGAAGAAGTATCCATTGATTATGATGCTGTAATGAATATTGAACACCCCGTGGTAAGTTCTTTCCAGGCCGGTGATGAAATTGTTATTAACACGGATTGGTATCCAAACAGTAGCAGTTCTGAAATTGCACCATCAACCTACGACATCAATGCCAGTCTATGGCTTGATTTGGGTATAGGATTCAACATGAGTGCCGAGTTTTGTGCTTTTGGCTGCACCGATTTTGACATCATCGACATCGACATGGCAACGGAAAGATACAATTTGGTTGAGCTCAGCAGCCTAAATGGTTTATCCCTGCTTGACGGAGAAATATACCAGTCAGACCCAATATTCCCCTACTCCTATACGGATCCCTGGGGAGTAATGAACCTGACTCTGGATTTACCAAGCAATACCGGCCCGAATTCAAACACCTACATTGGTGGCAACAATGTTTTGCATTATACAAACTCTTCGCATTATTTTGATTTGTATTTTTCCATTCCATCTTTTATCGCAGCCTTACATATACCCTATGTATCAGCTTTTTTTGCAAACCTCAGCAATTCATGGACAAGCGGCCCCTTTTATCTGAACTACACCCTTATGGAAGCTGGTTTTGGACTTGGATTACACAACAAACAACATCTGAAACTCACCCCTGAGATGCACGGGACACTGGATTTTCCCGCCGAAATTGATTACAGAATCGTTGATGCATCCAATGGTTCGGTACTGGAATCTGCCTACGACTCAGTTATCAATTACCGACCTGGTCAGAACATTCGCATTGATTTTCCATGCAATTATGATTTCATGGAGGTTGTGCCTTCATTCCACATGGAAAATGAATTCCAAAACCATACATACGACAGCATTGCCTTTGATTTCATTTTTGAAGCATTGTCCTTTAATGTCGGTGTAGAGTCTATGACAGTGATACCTGAAATATGCATCCCGATATATGAACCCTGTGGCCCGTGGTATTGCCCTGTTTGTGACTGGTGTCATGAAGGTGACATCTGTACACCCGCCATTGTCTTTCCTGGCTACGATGCCGGATTTGGCCCACTTGTTGAACTACAACCGAATTTATTCAACGTATCATATGACTGGGTTGACAACACCTGGGAAATGCAGGGCTTCAACAGCTTTGAAAATCAGACACCCTTTGTTCTGGAACCCGCCAAATTCAGCGTAGATGCTACAGGGGTAGATGTTCTCTGTCACGGCGAAAGTACGGGTGAGGCAACGGCAACTGTCAGCAACGGTAAACCACCTTACACATACCACTGGAGCAATGGTGCGTCATCTTTCACTCATCAGACAACACATCATGTCAGCGGATTGAGTGCCGGTACACATTACGTATCGGTAACCGATGATAATGGCTGTATGGTCTTTACGCCTGTTGAAATTGCAGAACCTGCCAATCCCCTCAGTATTGAATCAGAAGTTTCTGACCTGAGTTGCTACCAAAGCAACAACGGCAATATCGATATCACCACAAACGGAGGCACACCGCCTTACACATGGAGCTGGTCAAATGGTGAAACAACAGAATCCGTTTCAGATCTTACCGCAGGCGTACATAGTCTTACCGTAACCGATGCTAACAATTGCACATACAGTGAAGAGTTTGAACTTATACAGCCTGTTGAGCTAAAACTGGATGTCATAGGCGAAGATGTTCACTGTCAGGGTGACAGCAGCGGCTCTGCACTGGCTTCGGCTACCGGAGGTATTCCGCCATACTCATACATATGGTCAAACGGAGCTACCGACAGCATACTTAATAACATCCCGGCAGGTTATTACAGCGTAACCGTCACCGATGTTAACGGCTGCACCACCACCGGCGGAACTGACATCAATGAGCCGGCCAATCCACTGAGCATTACATACAGCACCACAAATGTTGCCTGTCACGGAGGTAGCTCCGGTATTATTGAGCTCATTATCTCAGGAGGCACATCACCATACAATTGCGACTGGTACAATGCAGAGGAGAATGTCTGGCTGAATGAATCTTCACCGGTTCTGAGTAATATTGAAGCCGGAAATTACCACGCAGTGGTTACAGACTCACTTGGTTGTACAGCAGAGGCGGAGATCACAATCACAGAGCCGGAAGCATTCGAGTATACTGTTTCTGTCACCAATGTTTCCTGTTACCAGGGCACATCAGGTGCGATTGAGTTAAGCCTTTCCGGTGGCACAACACCATACACATACATGTGGTCAAATGGTGAAACCACTCAAAACCTCACAGACATCCCGGCAGGTGAATACACGCTTACGGTCACCGATGCCAACAATTGTATGTACGAAATCAGTGCTACGGTTGAAGGCCCCTCTGATCCGGTTGCAACAACGGTAACTACTGAACCGGTTCGTTGCCATGGCAATTCAGACGGAAGCATTGCAGCAGAAACATCAGGTGGCACACCACCATATACCTGGGAATGGTCTGACGGATCAACAGGAAGTGAACTGAATGATATGCCTGCCGGCACCTACAGCCTTACCGTAACTGATGAGAACGGCTGCGTAAATTACAGCGGTGGCGAAATCACCCAGCCGGAAGCTCCGCTTACAGTGGATTACTCCACCATCGATGCCAGTTGTTATGGGTATGAAGACGGCAGCATTGAACTTAACGTTGATGGAGGGACAATCCCATACCAGGTAATCTGGAACAACAACGAATACATAATCCATAACAACCTGCACCGCATATCTGATATCCCGGCAGGAACATACAACATTGAAATTGTGGATGAAAATCAGTGTAAGCTTTACGAAAGTTTTGTGATTGAACAGCCTGAACCGGTAAACATTAGTTTTGAAACCGGTAAAGTATCCTGCTTCGGTGGGAGTGATGGTTATGCTACCACAACTATTGACGGTGGAACCACACCATACAGTTTCAGCTGGAGCAATGGCGACAACACACAAAACCTCAACAATGTAACATCAGGCAGTTACTACCTGACACTCACTGACGATCAAAATTGTAAGCAAGATACAAGCCTTTATATTGACACGTATCCGGAAATACTGGTAGAATACGATTATGAATCGCAGTCATGCCGCGACGTTGAAGATGCAAGCATCACCCTGGATGTATCCGGTGGCACCGGTGAATTTGGCTACACATGGTCAAACGGCAGTCACACTCAAAACATCAACAAGCTTTCTGCCGGTCAGTACAGCGTAACTGTTACTGACGGAAATTACTGCGAAAAAATTGTGGATATCAATATTCCGGAAGTACACAATGAATGCATAAACATCCCCACCAGCTTTACACCAAACGGCGACGGATACAATGACACATGGGTGCTGCGAAACATTGAAGCTTACCCCGACGCACTGGTACAGGTTTTTGCCCAGGACGGCAGAAAAGTATTTGAAGCCAACGGTGGATACAGCCCCTGGGACGGACAATATGAAGGTAGAGATGTTCCGAGTGGTACATATTATTTTGTGGTTAATTTAAGAAACGGAGATGAACCGTATACCGGTTCTCTGACAATATTGAGATAAGAATGAAAATGAAACATTTACGCATGAAACTGAGTTTTTTCCTGGCCATTATGCTGGCGGCCGGCAGCCTGTGGGCAAGCGACAGCGAAAATCCCCCGCCTTGTCATAACCTCGACATTTCCGGTACCCATCTAACCTGTAACGGGTCAGATGATGGCAGTGCTACCATTTCAATTTCCGGAGGAAGCGGTGATTTCACCATCACGTGGTCTAACGGCGCCACAGGTGTTACCACCATCTCAAATCTGGAAGCCGGGTATTATGATGTTGAAGTACTCGATAACCAAAGCGGATGCACACGCATTGAGATTATCAACATCACAGAACCGGACCCACTGCAAACAACATTAAGTTCTACAGATGTAAAATGCCATGGTGACGCTACCGGTGCACTTACCACCTCGACAAGCGGTGGTACCGGAAGCTACACCTATCTCTGGAGCGATGGCCAGAGCACAGCCAATGCCACAAACCTTACGGCTGGCAATTATGATGTCACCATTACCGATGAAAACGGTTGTACAACCACAGCATCTGACAGCATTCATCAGCCATTTCAGGCACTCGGCGCGAACATCAGCGCTACAGAAATCTCCTGTCACAATGATTCTGATGCCGATGTGGAAGTTAATGTATGGGGAGGCACACCCTATTACACTTACACCTGGAATACAGGCGAATCAACCCAGGACTTAAGTAATGTACCTGCCGGTGATTATTCGCTGACTATTACCGATTATAATGCCTGCACTGTGAATCAGAACATCAGCATCAGTAACCCTGAAGAAATCACATATACTTCCTACTCTACTAACAATGATTGTGCAGGATACACGGAAGGAACAGCCGGTGTAAGCGTAAGTGGCGGAACACAGCCATATACATACAACTGGGCAAGCTCCGAGTATATGCTGAGCCACGATACCGCAGAACTCGCAAACCTCGCTTCAGATGATTACTTTCTGACAGTAACGGATGCGCACGGCTGCTCTTTTAATGAAAGCTTCACCGTTACAAGCCCGCCGGCTCTTGAAGGGTCAATATCAAGCAGCGATGCAAGCGCTCTGGGCGCCAGTGACGGACAGATAGACCTGACTGTAAGCGGTGGCACGCCACCATACACATATAGCTGGTCAAATGGCGTATCCACTCAGGATAACCCGGATGTTCCGGCCGGAACTTATACTGTGGACATTATGGACAGTAATGGCTGTTCATTAGAATTATCCGTAACCATTCAGGAACCCCAGGAAGCTCTCGGATTTAGTTATATCACCAGCGATGTAAGTTGTAACAACGGTAGCGATGGCAGCATAAGCATCAATCCTTCCGGCGGTGTTCCTCCATACGGTATTGCCTGGTCAAACGGCAGCACAGAAGAACAACTTTATAACCTGCAGGCCGGTA
>CAYQMB010000094.1:0-2261 GCA_964418565.1 uncultured Bacteroidales bacterium
TATAGCCAAGCCAGCCGGTGATATCACCATAGCGTTTTTTAATAAATAATTCTGCCCCGTATGACCGCCCATCGCCAAACACGAAATAATTGTCCGGATTATCATTAAGTTGATCCATTGGCAAAGCGCCGTCAGCATACTCAATCAGATTGTGCAGGTCTTTATAATAAAGCTGAAAGGATGTTTCAAATAAATTGTCTTTAAAATTCCTGAAATATCCGACGGCGTACTGAGCACCAATCTGGGGTTTTACCACATCAGAACTGGAAACCCATAGGTCTGTCGGTAAAGATGTTGCAGACAGGCTGGCCAGGTGAATGTACTGTTTGTTCCGCATGTAGGATGCTTTGACAGAGCTCGTGGGGCCAAGGCTGTACTTGATGTTTAAACGGGGCTCAAGCGAATAGTAATCTGCAACAACTTCACCACTGCTGTATTTTACGCTGTCGATGTTGTCAAGCCGGTATTCGTCTTTTACATAGCGTGTAAAGGGACCTACCTGCATAAACATGCTGCCTCGCAATCCAGCATAAATGGTAAGTTTTTCGTTGATTATCCAGTCGTCACCTATGTACAGAGCGGCTTCGTGTGCGTATTGTTTTTCCGATCCGCCAAGGTCGATTTCCTGATTTTCCTGTTCTACATTGACCGTGTTGGGTGAAAAACGGTGGTAAATGTAATCCGCACCAAAGCGAATGGTGTGTAGCGGGCCGGGCAAATAGGTAAAATCCTGTTTCAGATGGTAATCCCGGATGCCGGAACTCTGGATCAAACGGAAATCCGAATTTTCGCCCATGCCCATGGATACATCGGTTTGAAAGGTATAATCTGAAAACATGGCTGTTGTGTTAACAAAGAATTTGTTGCTGAACAAATGATTCCACCTTAGGCTGGATATTCCGTTTCCCCAGGGCATTTTTAAATTAAATCCGTCGTCGCTGCTTTTGAAATTGAAAACATCTTTTCCGTAATACCCGGATAAATACAATCGGTCCTTATCGGAAAACTTGTAATTCAGCTTAAGGTTGGCATCGTAAAAATAATAACCGGACCCTTTAAACGGCGAATCCTTGTTGATAAAGGGCTGCATGAGGATGTCAATGTACGTGCGGCGTCCGCTGATGAGAAACGACGATTTGTCTTTTTGGATAGGCCCCTGGGCTGTAAATCGTGTTGCAATTGTTCCGATACCACCCTGGAAATCATATGATTTCATGTTTCCATTGTTCATCTTGATATCCATGACAGATGACACGCGGCCACCATACTGAGCAGGCATGCCGCCTTTGTACATTTCAAAGCCTTTTATCGCGTCAGCATTAAATACCGAGAAGAATCCAAAAAGATGGGATGCATTGTAAACTGTTGCTTCATCCAGAATTATCAGGTTTTGGTCAGGACCGCCCCCCCGCACATAAAAACCTGTATTGCCTTCACCGGCAGCTTGTATCCCGGGAAGCAGTTGAACCGTTTTCATAACATCAACTTCGCCCATAAAGGCCGGTAATTTTCTGACTTCTTCAACCGGAATTTTTTCCACACTCATGCGGCTGCTGTTAACGTTGGCATCGGTTCGTTCGCTGCTGATAACAACTTCTTCGGTTTGGTAGGCGGTTGGCTTTAAATCAATGTTTATTTTCTTGTCAGAATAAATATCCAGGGTTTTCTTTTGTTCCTGGTAGCCAATAAAGCTATAGGTAATGGTGTAGGTGCCATCCGGCAGAGTCAGACTGTAAAAACCATAAGCATTGCTTGTTGTTCCGGCGCTTTTGTCCTCAAGCATTACATTGGCTCCAATTAACTCTTCACCTGTTTCAGTATCACGTATGTACCCGCTGATGGTATGTTTCTGGGCCAATGCTCCCATTGGGATGAGAAGGGACAACAGGAGTGTGCAAAGGGCAATCCTCATAGTTTTTCTATTTTTTTGCAAATGTACATTTGTTCAGCCTTTAATTCAAATTCTTAATTGTTAAATAGAACTTCTTTAACAAAAAATAAAAAAGATTGTTTTCCGGGTTATTTTTTGGATTATTCATATTTAGCTTGTATTTTTGTTGCACGTAAAATCGCTCGGGATGTAGCTCAGCCCGGTTAGAGTACTCGTCTGGGGGGCGAGGGGTCGCGAGTTCAAATCTCGCCATCCCGACAAGCGTAAAATCCTTTTCAGCGTAAGCTGGAAGGGATTTTTTTATTCCATGGACACGGAAAACTTTGTTTTCAAGTGTCCATGGAATAAAAAAAGCCAGTTGCCGGCGGTA
>CAYQMB010000094.1:2361-11713 GCA_964418565.1 uncultured Bacteroidales bacterium
TAGGCTTGTCACTTCCCCCCTAAAAGATTGCGCCGGCTTTTCTGCCGGCGAAATCTCGCCATCCTGATGAGAATATTTTCGGGAAAACTTTGTTTTCAAGTGTCCATGGAATAAAAAAAGCCAGTTGCCGGCGGTAGCCGCGCAACAGGATTTTAGGCTTGTCACTTCCCCCCTAAAAGATTGCGCCGGCTTTTCTGCCGGCGAAATCGAGTAAAAACAAATGGTCAACGAGAACTCAAATGTGAATAACCCGTGGTGTTTTAATGAATTTCAGAGATGTTTTTGGCATGTATTTTTGCTATGCCTGCCTGTATTGTTAAGCATGTATTGTTGGCAGGCAAGCTTTGCTGCAAAAATCATGACCAAAAACAAACTCAAGGCAATGCTGTGAACCCGGATTGAAACCCGGGTCTATTCACAATTTCATCTATCTGAATTGTTATTCAACTGATAAAAAAACTGTATGACTAATATTTCCCCTGCCGGCGAAATCTTGCTATGATAAAAGAAATTAAATCAGCCGGCAGTGACTTTGTGCATATTTTTGACATCAAGGTGGCGGTTGCTTACATTGCGAATATCGTCTGGAGTAAGTTTGTAAATGGTATTGAGAAAATCTGAATAATATGAAAAATCCATATCCATTTCAATAAGATAGCGATATATGGAAGCATGTTTAAATGCTCCGTCGAAAACAGAAAGTAATTCTCCCGCCATGTAATTCTGAACCAGCCTGAGTTCTTCAGTTCCCACCAGAGTGGTTTTTAGCTTGTCGGCTTCCATATCAATTTGACGAATGGTATCTTCAAGGTAATCGTGGCCGACATCGGTAGTGATGGTGTGCGTACAACCGTATTGGGTGGGCCTGATCGTTGAATATATGCCGTAGGTGTATGCCTTTTCTTCGCGTATGTTGCGCATTAAGCGGGAACCGAAAAAACCTCCGAAGATGGTATCGGCAACTTTCAGGGTGAAATAATCGGGGTGGCCTGGTCCGGGAATGTGTTTTCCCCATTTGAGTGATACCTGGTTTTTGTTGGGCATTTTAATGTGATGAGCTACAGGTTTTGTGGATTCCGGACCTGAGCTTGTTTTTGGGGCTGAATACGAAACCGGTATCTCACCAAAATAGCGATTGAATTGCTGTTTGATGTCTTTGGGGAAATAGCCGGATACCCCAATGTGGCATGTGTTGGGATAATATGTCTTGTAAAAATCTTTTATGTCGTCGATATTCAGCTCGTCCAGGCCTGATTCGTGCGGGTAAAATCCCAAAGGGTTATTATTGCCCCACATGAGATTTTTCAGGTAGGCTGCAGCTCGATAATCTGTACGTTGAAGGTTTTGCCTCAATCGCTGACGGGTTTTTTCTTTTAAAAACCGCAATGCCTCTTCGGTGAAAACCGGTTCAAACAACATTTTGTAAGCTACGGGTAAAGCTTTGTCAAGATGCATTATTGGCAAGTAAAAACTGAAAACCGACCAGGCATGAGTTACCTTTTGATTTAAAAAAATACCATAGTAATCCAGAATTTCCTCTGAGGTTTTGCTGTTGTTCTGGCTGTTACCTTCCCGCATCATTGCGTTTACGAATGCGGCCAGAAATGTTTTACGCTGAACAGCTTGTCCCGCCTCAAATATAAAGTCTATTTTCACGGCCTTGACATCGCCATTATAAAAGCCAAAAATTTTTATGCCCTCATCCAGTTGGAAATCATGAACAGGCAGATTTTTAAACGCTTTTATGGTTTTTATGTCTGGTTTGAGCTTTGTCATTTTTTTGCGTAATATTTTAAAACTGAAGCGTTGTCTTTGCGTAAAATGCGCTTTATTACCCGATTTATGCGTTCCATATCCACGGCATCAACCAAACTATCTTCTTTGTTGATGAGGCCTGTATCACCCATGTGTTCAAAAAAGGCCAGATGGTGTGCTTTGTTGTTGATGGCGATATTGGAAAACATCCATGCGGAAATGGCTTTGTTCTTTACTTTGGCAAGTTCATCTTTGTTGCAACCTTCCTTTTTCAACATCTCAAGTTCTTCCCATATCAGGTTTTCAGCCTCATCAAGACTGATGCCGTTTGCCGGGAATCCGTGAACAATAAGCAAACCGGGGTCTTCACTGCCCCATATATAGGCATCCAGATCTGAAAAGACTTGTTTTTCACGCACGAGCCCACTGTAAAAACGTGATGACTTGCCGTTGGCAAGTATATCAGAAATCAGGTCAGCAGCCCGATAATCCGGATTGTTTCTGCCGGGCATATGAAAGGCCATGAGGATGGTATCCTGAGGGACGTCATCGTTTTTTTCTTCTTCGCGTTTGCTGAGTTGTTCCGGTTCGCAGGGTATGCTAAGGCTTGTATTGCCCCCGGACCTGATTGACCCGAAATGCTTTTTAACCAATTCAATACTGTACTGTGAGTCAATGTCACCTGAAATCACCAGAATGGCATTATTGGGTGCATACCACTGATGGTAAAAATCAATAAGGTCGTTACGGGTAATGGCCTGAATCTGTTGTATTGATTTGCCGATGGTAGACCAGCGATAGGGGTGATGTTTGAAGGCCATTTCACGGATAATGCCATCCATATCGCCATAAGGTTGATTAAGGTAGTTTTCTTTAAACTCCTCAATGACTACCGATTTTTGAATATCTATGCTTTTTTGGTCGAGGTTCAGGTTTTGCATCCTGTCAGCTTCCAGCCAAAGCGCTGTTTCTATGTTTTCAGCTGGCAGTGTATCGTAATAATTGGTATAGTCGTTGTTTGTAAAGGCGTTGTTTTCTCCTCCGGCTTCTTCCAGCACCCGATCGAAGTTTTGAGCATTGGCTGATCCGCCAAACATAAGGTGCTCGAAAAGGTGGGCCATACCGGTTTTGTCCGGATTTTCATGTTTGGCACCTACCCTGTATAAGGTATTAACACAAACCAGAGGGGTTGATTTGTCCTCATGAAGAATAATTCTGAGTCCGTTGTCCAGGGTGAATTTCTGGAAATGAATCATAAGCCAGGGATGATAATGTGAATGAAAAGGAAAAAACCGCCCGAGACAGGGCGGTTTTTAAAGCATTATACTGTGTGAACTTCTTCAGTAATCTCAAGCCCGTGCTTAATGGCTTTTTCATTAAGCGGAAGTAATTTATGATGTCTTGCAGGTAGTGATTTTTTCAATCCCTGCATAACGTTATCAAGTTTTACTATTGGCTTGATTTTCAGGTAAGCTCCCAGAACAATCATATTGAAGGTTTTGGGATTACCGATTTCAGCGGCAGCTTTAGTCCCTTGAACTTTGTAAACGTTCACGTCTTTTCTTGTGGGAGGACTGGTGATGCCATTTGGATCGTAAAGGATTAGTCCGCCGGGTTTCACTTTCGACTCGAATTTGTCGAGTGAAGGCTGATTCAGGATAATTGCGGTATCAAATGATGTCAGGATTGGTGAGCTGATACGTTCGTCGCTGATTACAACGGTAACATTTGATGTTCCACCGCGCATTTCCGGTCCGTATGAGGGCATCCAGGATACTTCCTGTCCCTGCATGAGGCCTGAGTAGGCAAGGATTTTTCCCATGGATAAAACGCCTTGTCCACCAAAACCTGCTATGATGATTTCTTCAGTCATATCAAAAAAGTTTTATTTATTTACTAATTCACCGTCAAGTTTAATGTCACCAAGTTCGTAAAATGGCAGCATGTTGTCAACCAGCCACTGATTGGCATCTACCGGGCTCATTTTCCAACCTGAGTTACAGTTGGAAACGATTTCCACAAAGGAGGTTCCTTTTTTGAGCTTTTGATTTTCAAAGGCTTTGCGCAATGCTTTTTTTGCTTTGCGTACGTGACGTGGTGTGTGTACTGCCTGGCGGGTAACGAAATACGTGCCGTCAAGTTGAGCCACCAACTCAGTCATCTTGATAGGGCCGCCCATCATCTCAGTTTCACGTCCGTAAGGGGATGTGGATGATTTCATATTTGGCAGCGTTGTCGGGGCCATTTGGCCACCAGTCATACCATAAATGCCATTGTTGATAAAAACGATTGTAATGTCCTCACCACGGTTGCAGGCGTGAATGGTTTCTGCAGTACCAATGGCAGCCAAATCGCCATCACCCTGGTATGTAAAGACATATTTGTCAGGCATGGTACGTTTCAGACCGGTAGCAAGAGCAGGTGCACGGCCGTGAGCAGCTTCCTGCATGTCCACGTCCATATAGTTATACATTAGCACCGAACATCCAACGGGAGTGACCCCGATGGTTTTGTCCTGAATGCCCATTTCTTCAATGACTTCAGCCACGAGTCTGTGAGCAGTGCCATGGCCACACCCCGGACAATAGTGGAGTGGGGTGTCAGTCATTACCTTGGATTTTTCGTAAACAAGGTTTTCTTTTTTTATAATGTCTTCAATTTTTACTTCAGCCATGATTAACCTCCTATAATTTTTTGTTCGAGGGCTTCAACGATTTCTTCAGCAGTTGGAATGACACCACCTAAACGGCCAAAATGCTCGGCCGGGCGTTCTCCGTTGACAGCCAGTTTGATATCTTCTACCATTTGTCCTGCACTCATTTCTACAGATAAGTATCCTTTAATCTGTGGAATGAATTCCCGGATTTGTTTGGTGGGGAATGGAAACAATGTGATAGGGCGTAAGAGACCTACTTTTATGCCTTTTTTGCGGGCAAGTTTAACGGCAGATTGACAAATACGGGCAGATGAGCCATAAGCGACAAAAAGGTATTCAGCATCATCGCACTCGATGGTTTCATACCTGACCTCGTTTTCTTTCATCGCATCGTATTTTTCAATGAGCTTGTGGTTGAATTTTTCCATTCTTCCGGCATCCAGCTCAAGGGATGTAATGATATTGCGCTCTCTGCTTTTCGGTTTGCCTGTGGTAGCCCACGGACATTCTTCGATAATCTGCTCTGGTGTTCTTCTTTCTTTTTGTGGGCTCATTTTAACTTTTTCCATCATCTGACCAATCACACCATCGGAAAGAATCATCGCAGGATTTTTGTATTTGAATGCCAAATCAAAGCCGAGTTCCACAAAATCGTACATTTCCTGTACGGATGCAGGTGCCAGAACAATAAGCCGGTAGTCGCCATGACCACCACCTTTTGTTGACTGGAAATAATCGCCTTGTCCGGGCTGAATGGTTCCAAGACCCGGTCCGCCACGAACGACATTGAGAATAAGTGCAGGCAGTTCTGAACCTGCAATATAGGAAATGCCTTCCTGTTTAAGGCTGATTCCGGGGCTTGATGATGAAGTCCATACTTTGCGACCTGCTCCGGCGGCTCCGTATACCATATTAATGGCAGCTACTTCGCTTTCTGCCTGTAAGACAGTCATGCCGGTTCTTTCATGTGGTTTCTCTGCCATCAGATATTCTATCACCTCTGATTGCGGCGTGATGGGATAACCAAAATAAGCGTCGGCTCCGTCGCGAATTGCTGCTTCTGCAATTGCTTCGTTGCCTTTCATTAATCTGAGTTCTGTATCCATTTTTGTTAAGGATTTTTAATTATGCAACTTTTAATTTATACACTGAAATTACACCATCAGGGCAAACGATGGCGCAATTTGCGCATCCAATGCAAGCATCTGGATTCGCCATCTCAGCGTAATTATACCCTTTGGAATTAACGGCTTTCGCCAAAGAAATAACACTTGTTGGACACGCCGCAATACAGACACCGCAACCCTTGCAGTGTTCTTTGTCAACGACGATCGCTCCTTTAAATTTTGCCATAACTATATAGATTTTATTAATTTTGAAATAATCACCCAAAGATAAAAAAAAACTGCAATCTTGTTTATGTTGCAGGACATTGTCTTTAATGGTCAAACTTATAGCTTGTTACATGTATCCGGAGTCAACACAAAACATTTCCTGTGGATTTCTGTTATGTTCTAAAACAGAAAATTTATGAAATTATTAAAAACAATAACGGAAAGATACAGTCCGCGGGCATTTGATTCAAATGCCGTGGAAAAGGAGAAAATTGAGGCTATGTTTGAAGCAGCCAGATGGGCTCCCTCCTCGCGTAACAATCAACCATGGCGGTTTTTTTATGCCACAAAGGATAACCAGGAAACATGGGATAAATTATTTGATTCCCTGGTGGAGTTTAATCAGATCTGGGTTCAGAATGCCCCTTTGCTTATTATGACAGCAGTTGAAAATAACTATCATCATGCGCATCACGACCTTGGTCTGGCTGTGGGTAATATGATGAATCAGGTGTCAGAAATGGGGTTGCACATGCATCAGATGGGTGGTTTTGATCCCGTGAAAGCAGGGGAAAACATGAATCTTCCCGACGGCTTTGAGGCGGTGACAATGATAGCTGTAGGGTATAAAGGTGATATCAGCATATTGCCCGAAAACTTTCAGGAAATGGAAAAACAAGCCCGTGAACGAAAGCCACTTGAGGAAATCGTTTTCACAAAAGCACTTTAACATCAATTTAGTATTCATCAAAAAAACGAGGGTCCGTTTCGGGCCCTCGTTTCAGGTGTTTACCCCCTAATGGTTAAGTTAGTAGATAATGGTAACCGTTCCTGTTTTTGCTTCCATCTGATTATGCAAATCAACGACGTAAACATAAGATCCTGTTGGAAGCTTTTTACCTTTTAATGTTCCATCCCAGGGTTCATCTCCGTATTTTTTGAAATAAACTACCTGTCCCCAGCGGTTGAAAACCTGAACAACGTGATTCGGGAACATTTCAATGTTCTCTATAATCCATGTGTCGTTGTTGTTGTCACCATTAGGCGTGAATGCATCAGGGATCTGTATGCATTCTACCGGATTATCAGCCAGTACAATGGTGTTCATTTCCTCTTCACAACCATTTGCATCTGTGATGGTAAATTCATAATTGCCTTCATACAGCCCGAAAAAATCCGGGAGATTCTGTGTGGCAATGCTTGATTCGTATCTGTATGGTTCTACACCACCGGCAACTGAAAAAACAATTTCACCATCATCATTTCCTATGCAGGTTGGGCTTTCCATTTCATAATCAACAATGATTGGAGCTGGCTGGGTGATCATGACACTCGTATCGTGCATACAACCGTGTTTGTCTTCAATCATGAGTTCATAAAAACCCTCCTGAAGGTTGTTGATTTCATTGTTGTGAGATGTCAGTCCATTGAAATGCCATTCATAATCGTAAGGTTCTGTACCTCCGAATGCTTCGGCAATAGCCTTGCCGTCCTGGTTGCCATAACAACGGATGTCCTGAGCAAGAACATTGGCATTCAGTTTGGATGGTTCCGGTACAAAACCTGCCTGGGTTGCAGTACAGTTGTTGACATCACTGATGGTTACGCGATATGATCCGGATGATAAACCGGAAAGTGTGTCGCCGGTATGCGTGTCTTCCCATATATAATTGTACGGAGCGGTACCTCCCTGTGGATCTGCAATCAGAGATCCATTGCTTTCTCCATGACAAAGAACGGATTGTGAAATGAAGCTGATTTCCACTGGTTCCGGACTGATGACAGTGTGTGCTTCTGTACCTGTACATCCAATGGCATCGGATACGGTGACACTGTAAAAGCCTGGTGCAAGGTTGTCTATATCCGTACAGGATGCTCCAATGTTCCAGCTATATTCTGCAGGGGCAGAGGCGTTGGAACAGGATGCTCTCAGGCTGGCATCATCATCGCCAAAACATTCAATTGTTGCATCTTCTGAAATGGAAACATCCAGGTTTCCTATGGTGTAAACGCTGAAGTTTTTTTGCTTTGTGCAACTGTTAGCGTCAGTAATGACAACTGAATAATTTCCGGCCGCCAGATCTGTAGCCATATTGCCGGATATTTCAGGATCACTCCAGGTGAAAGTGTAATCCGGTATTCCACCTGTCGGGCTTATGGCAATTGCACCCGGGCTTACACCACATTCTACCGCCGTAACGCTCTCATTTGCTTCAATCGGATCCGGTTCGTTGATGGTAACCTCTTTGTTAATGAAACATCCGTTGAAGTCTTTAATTTCCACTGTATATGTACCAGCGGTTGCATACAGAAGCGTGCTGTGTAACCAGCCGGTATTCCATGTATATTTATATGGTGGCGTGCCACCACTTCCAACAATTGTTGCACTTCCATCGGCATATCCATTACATGTTACATCTTCAACATTTATAAAATATCCATCTAACGGGGCAGGTTGTGTCATCGTGAAACTTTCAGTGCTGCTGCAACCATAGGCATCCGCAACCGTAACTGTGTAAATGCCTGCCGGCAAATTGTCTATTGTGCTGCCAAAGCCTTCACCATCCCAGTTGAATGTAGCCGAATCACTGTTTGCACTGCTTACAGTAATGCTGCCATCACTGTTGCCATGGCAGGTTGGTGTTGTCATATCTGTAAGGTTTACAACAGGTAATTCATGAACAGTAATTGTGATTTCAGATTGACTTGTGCATTCTCCCTGGCTAAGGATGTAAGTTATCTGACTGTCACCACTGCCCGCTATTGCAGGAGAGAATGTTCCATCACCAGAGTCCGTTATGCCACTTCCGGACCAGGATCCTCCCGGTGTGGCTGCAGTAAGGTCAAATGCAGATTCGTCAATGCAATGATCCGGAGCACTAAGAATGCTTGTGTTAGGCATGGCATCAACATTGATGCTTACCGCATCGCTGTTTGTACATCCGTGGTTATCTGTTATCGTTACTGAATATGTGCCTGTACTGCTAACTTCAAGCTGCTGTGAGCTACTTCCATTGCTCCATGCCCAGTCTGAAGCAACGCCTGCATCAAGTGTGTATGGTGTTTCAGTTTCACACATGCTCTGATCTGTACCCAGGTCTACGATTGTAGGTGGATGAACTGTTACGTCTCTGCTGTCAGTAGCAGAACAACCATTTGAGTCAGTAATGGTAAGTGAATATGTATTACTGCCGCTAATGCTGGTTGTTTCTGTTGTTGCACCTGTATTCCATTGATAGCTTGCCATGCCTGATACAGAGCTTAGTACATATGGCGTTTCATATTCACAGAGTTCCAGGTCAGATCCCAAATTGAGTTCCGGAGCCTGATGTACAAGAAGGTTTATTGTATCAGCTGCTGTACAACCATGCATGTCGGTTATGGTAACAGCATAATGACCTGTGTTCTCTTTCAGTATCACCTGACTGGTTTCACCAGTGTTCCATTGATATGATTCAGCAGTGCCTGCATTCAGTGCAACAGTTCCCTCATAACTGCATTGAGTTATGTCTGTACCCAGACTTAAAGCTGGAACTGGATTAACCGTAAGGCTCATGGCATCTTCCGCGGTACAACCGTTGGCGTCAGTTATCGTGACGCTGTAATT
>CAYQMB010000095.1:0-11712 GCA_964418565.1 uncultured Bacteroidales bacterium
ATTATTATACACTTAAAAATCAAAAATACAGGATAATGCCGATGTGGAATCAAAGCTGATGCAAGAAATAATACCGATTACACAAATAAATAGTATAAAATGAATTGTATCGGCATTTTGATTCACAATCGGTATGAGTATTATTAAACAGAGTATTTGGAAACAGCGTTTTACTGTTTCACCAATTTTGCCTGTTGCACACCATCGACTGTGATAAGTGTAAGTGTATAAACGGCGTCAGAAAGTGTTGATAAATCAATTGTAGCATGGTTGTATCCTTTCATACCCATCAACTTTTCCGCATGTACCAAACGGGCTTCCTGGTCGTAGATTTCAACCTGAGGATTTTCCGGACTCTCACAGTAAAAATGAATGTGAATATAATCATCAACAGGATTGGGATAAATGGCAAATGGATTGCTGCCGTCAATATTTACAGAAACAATCTCAGAAAAGGCATATGTACCGTCAAATTCGACTTGTTTTAAGCGGTAATAATATGTCCCTTGATTAACATCTCCATCTGTCAGTGTGTAGTTTAACCGGGTATTACTATTCCCGCCGGGCGCAAGGGAACCAAGCTGCCCTATTGCTGCAAAGTCATAAGCATTTTCTGATTTCTGGACTTCGAAAAAATCATTGTTTCTTTCACTGGCAGTTGCCCAGGTTAACGTCACAACCTCTTCATCATAAGAAGCATCAAAGCTTAGCAATTCCACAGGCAAGGCAGATCCCGTACCACTGGCACCAAGTAAGTTAAATTTTGAAAATGCGGTTAATCCGGACAAGCTTGTTTGGGTAGGGCATCGCAGGAAGCCATCCTGATCAAACCAGGGCTGTTGGTCACCGGCAGGAACACCGGCATTTCCGGGTTCTCCGTTTTTCATCAGATAGAGCATGCTTACGCCATTAGCTGAGACAACCGGTGAAATCATTTGGCTTCCGGAAGGATATACATTTATATCGTAAGAAGTGATTCCTCCGCCCGGGTTAGAAACATCCCATTGCAATGGTGATTGGAGGTCAAAAAGAATTTTATCAGGGATTCCGTCATAACCGGGATCACCTTCACCAATGATGTGTGAACCACCACCGGGATGCACCTCAACATCGCAATAAGCCTGTATGTAAACCGGGGCAAACGCAAAGGGTTCCATATAAGCCAGTACCTGAGCGCCGGCACTACCGGAAGGTGTAATATCAAATCCCTGCGCACCATAACCATCGTATCCAATGGGAAAGTTGTAGGTAGAGCTACCGTCTGTGGCACGTTGTAATCTGCCTTTTATAAAGCCGTCATTGCCACTAAGGTTAGCCCCAACCAAAGCTGCGGGTGATGGATTATCAATGTAAAGCGTATTTGAGTTTGTGTTGATGATTCCTGATGTAATATTCAACTCATTAATAATTGTCAAATCCTGATTAACAATCACCTGAGAACCTGCGTCCTGGTTTAATGCCAGATTGTAAAAGCTTTCACCACCAGGCGCTACAGTGGAGAGGTTTTGATCTGAGTCACCATTAAAGTTAACCGTACTTATCCCTGCATCAAAAGTCCCTTCGTTGTTCCAGTCACCGGAAATGTTTAATGTCTGTTCAGATGTTGAACTCATACTCAGGCTTTTACCTGCATCGATATTCAAATCATGACAATAGGCTTCAGCATTATCAATCTCAGGATCAGCATTGCCACAATAATCTACGATGTATACGTTTTTATCCTCTTCGGGAAAATTGCTGGCATAATGAAAATCTGTTCCATCGTACTCGAACCAGTTGTTCGTACCGGCATTCCACTCTTCTCCTTCAAAACCTGCCCAGACAAAATCTCCGGCCGTTAAACCTGAAATTGCAGGCATCCCGGTCACATCAAATGTGAGAGCAGCATCCGATGTACAGCCAAACTCGTCAATAACCGAGAAGGTCCCGCCATAAGAACCAGTACCCAGGTCAGGCTCCGGAATCAAATCATAAGCAGGATAAGCACCTGTAAAATCAGCATCTGTGATTGCAGACCAGTCAACTGCAGCAACGTCCACATCATAATCCCAGTTTACAGGGAGTAAGCCCGGATCGAGTGCAAGCTCCCAGGCGAAAATCCAGCCATTGTCCAATTCCCAGGAATCACATACCTTAACCGTCCACGTTCCATTTAATGGACAACCTTCAAGTTCGCTGTAGAAATTTTCATAGGGGTGATAAAAATTTGTACCGTTTGTTTCATCAGAAGGATTTACCCGCATAAAAGCATACGGAGCCTCCGCGGCATCGTAATAATCCACATTTCCTGCTTCGTACACATAGGAATTTGCCGTTGGCGCGTAAGCATAGGATGCATTGTCCGACCAGCAATAGTCCCATCCCTCACCGGAATCGTTGTACCATTCAGTTTCATCACAGGGGTCGGTATTATTGCTAAAATCATCCACATTCGGGTTACCAAAAGCCACATTTGCAACATCAACATTATAAACCAAGCCATCCGTGTACGGAGCACTGCATACTACATTGATCGTATTACTGTCATCCAATACAGCATTTTCAGCATCTGCCTCCGTAGGAAAAATAGTTGCATCTTCTTTTGCACCAACAGTCCACTCGTTGTTTTCTAATATACCATAGCCTGCAAACTGATAATCAGTCATCCATCCCCACCACGGAACGAAATAATCATCGACACAGTAAAACAATACAATGCTATACGGCCAGTTGTAATTATTTCCATTGTCATTGTATTGCAATATGGTTGCCGAACCACAGCCTCCGGGGCCTTCAAGGGTAATTTGCATATCCCCGATAAAGGTGTGTTCCATATTGATTTTTACGTATTGTATATCTCCGGGATTTTCAATGCTTGCCCCGGGTGCAAAATCGGTAAAGGTCACACTTGATTCGTAACATTGCGTTGCACAGCTTGGTCCGTCGGGAATAAATGTTTCTGCACCAACGCCCAGGGTTGCCGATACCTCACCGTGGTAACCTTCCACTTCCACCGAGCTGCCGCTTGCACCCACCGTAATTTCGGTACCGGCACCCGTGCATCCATTGATGGTAGTGGAAATGTTTCCAATTTCAGGTCCATCAGAAGCCCTGAACCGCAAGGGGTAAGAAGCATAACAATTATCGCCTTCAATTTCGAGCACAGCATCATATCCGGATGCATAATCAATATCATAATCCAGGACATCATCCGAATAACTTACAGGGCCGTTTCCGTCATACGCATTGATTACCCAGGAATAATCTGTTCCGGAACCACAATTTGTACAGTTGGCGTTTGCCTGTAAGGTGAGCACATCGTCTTTACAGACATCAAAATAATAATAACCGGATTCAAAGGTTGGAGTATGCGAGGAGCCTGAAAAATCAAGACTGCTGATGTTACAGGGATCCAAAATGCCCTGTCCTGAAATTTTTACATCATCCACAGCCCAGTACAAATCGTAATTTGCATCATAATAATGGAATCTTACTTTTAAGTTGGCATTGGCATACGCAGTGATGTCAATGTTTTGATGATCGGGAGCGCCCCACCCACCAATATCTGAACCTGAAAAGGAAGCAACATTCTGCCAGGCTGAGCCATCCCAGACATCAACACCGGCAATTTCTGAACCATAACTATTAAAATAATGGTCAAATTCTAAATAATAATTAGCGTAACCCGTCAAATTAACCGAAGGCGATTCAAGGATTTCATCCATATCCACAGAACCGGCATCATCGCTATCCACAATAGCAAAGGCCGATCCATCAAGGGTACTGCCGCCATAATCATTGATACCATGCCAGGTATCAGTAGTTTCACCTCCATCAGTAACTGTCCAGCCTGCAGGGATTCCGGAATCAAAATTCTCGTCAAGAAACACCTGGGCATGCGCAACACATGCAAGTGCAAATAAGGCGATAATTAATCCAATGTATCTCATGGCTAACAGATTTGGTTAAAATCTATTATTTGGTTTAGTTTTGGTCAAATCTCTTCCCTAATCCCACAGCTTTTAAAACTGCTTCCTGATTATGACATAAGATGTTAATTTTTGGCTAAAAAAACATAATCAGAATAAAATATCCGTTACTTTTATCCGGTTTAACCCGCGCATACTTTCAATTGGTGCTCAGACAAGCATCCGACAGGTTGAACTTCCCTCAAATCATTCTGTAACAAACGCAATGTTTCCCATATTCTCCCAAAATTAACGATATCCTATCGCATAATTAACAAATGTAATAAATTCATCTCACATTACAAAAAAGATTACTCACCACTGTTTTTATTATACATTTGCCTTACATGCAAAATCAGTATGTTTTTAGGAATTGGCTCAATATTGATAAGCCATACATTAAAAAAAGGGGGCAATCTTTAACAGTCAATGATTTCATCACTTACAAACAGCAAAAAAAGCAGACGGAACAGAAATTCGTCCATTTGCTTTTTTGCTTAATCCGTATTAACATTCGGTATTATGCTTATCTAACGAAAACAGCCCGTATTACATTTTTATCAGTTTTTCGGTTTTGCTGCCGGTATCTGAAGTAAGCTTAAGGTAATACGTACCTGGTTCGAGCAATTCAATATCATTCATGCGATATTTAAGTGAATTAACAGGGATAAGGCTGTTAAAGATTTTTTTCCCCGGCATATCATAAATTTCGACAGTAACGGTTTGCTCAGTTGGCTTATCAAAAAAGATAAAGAGCTCATCCTTAAACGGATTTGGCGTAATGTAGAACTCATTTATTCCGGATTCACATGTTACATGCACAACATCCGACCAAGAGGACTTTCCATCAAAATCGGTTTGTTTGAGGCGGTAATAATTCAAGCCGTTGCATGGATTTCCATCCTGATAAAGATAGGTTTCCCTGCTGCTTGTTGTACCGGCTCCCTGGATGTTATCAAGAGGCGTGAACAGCAAACCATCGCAACTGCGTTCCAGGGTAAAGAAATCGTTGTTTGTTTCACTGGCCGTAGCCCACACAATTTCTATGGCATCATATTGACAGACAGCACTAAAGTTAACAAGCTCCACAGGAAGAATAATATCAGGGTTTCCACCATTCAGCGGGTTGTTACAAACATCAACGACTGCATTGGCTCCTGAACAAACAATTTTCCAGTCGTTTTCATAAGCAGCCCTGGCCTGGGGCAATGGGTCTGCAAGCGTTATTTCAATCCAACTGGTTGTATCATTAACACAGTTCAGTGGGTTAGCGCCGATAATGCTGTTTGCAAGGCAATCGCTTTCAGTTGTGGAACCGGTGCAATCCAGCACAAAGTCACTACCATCGGCGGAAACAGAAGAACAAGTAACAGGTTCCGAAATTTTCACTTCAAATTTGTTATTGGATGCATTTACAGCAGCTTCAATTTTGGGTTGTACACCCAGGGAAGCACCATCGGTTAAATCCCAGCGGACATCAAACCCGTCACCATCAGGCGACCAGTTGTTAATGAGCAGGTAATATGTATCCCCTTCAGTAACGCTGATGTCTTCAACCCACATATCACCACCAACATCTTCTGATGTATCCCCGGCACCATCAACCATACCGGTGTTTCCATCGGGAGCAGTTCCGGGACAATCAGCGCCACCTGTATCAACACCTGTTTCATCTTCATCCTGCACACCGTTGTAACAATGTGCTGCGTAATTTGCAGCATATGAACAACGCACAGGAGCTCCAAGCGTTCCACAGTCCCAGGCCTGATACAGAGCAAAATCGTAATCATCACTATTTGTCACCGGATCCACAGTCATTGCAAGTGTTCCGGAAGACATGACATCAAACTGGTACCAATTTGAGTAAGTTTCACTTGTAACACATCCGGCACAACCATCATTTGATAAACCGGGGCCTGTACTTGCACCGGTAAAATCAAAGTTATTACAGACTTCGATGCTATTTGCGCAATCATTGGGATCCAAACCGTTGGGGCCACTGCAATCCACACAGGAAAATGTCACATCCCATCCGGCATAATTATAAGAACCATCGGATTTAAACCGAAATGTAAGGCAGCCACTTTGATCCGTACTTGTATAAACGCCGTCTGTCCAGCTACCTTCCATCACTTCAACAGCATCACTTGCCATATTACCGGTCCCGATAAATAAAACATCCGAATTCTGTGTAGGCCCGTTGAGCACATACATAAAATCATAGTAATTTCCCGACACTGAAGGCTCAACATCAAAGGTATTGAATGTTGCTCTGAGGCATTTTCCGGGTTCATCCGGGCAGAATGTACGGTAAATATAATTCACGCTACTTGAATAATTCCCTGAAGAACCACCATCATCGTAGTATTTACCACCGCAGGTAGGCACCATGCATCCACCGTTATATGTTCCCAGCAAGCCAACTGTGGGGTGCAAATACCCATCGCATGGTGGGCAATCCGGACCACCGCAATCAATTCCGGTTTCCTGGCAATCCTGTATCCCATTGCTGCAGTCGGGACAGTCACCACCACAATTGCTAACGTCTATACTAAGATCATAAGCACCTTCAGCTCCCAGATAACCTTCAAGAACAATCACGTAAGATCCTGCAGGCAGGGCATTCATGGTAATTTTTGACTGTAAGTTACAATCATCATCGTTGTAATAAAGGTAGTTTCCGGCACTGCAATCCCCTTCTGCCTGATCGTACACATACAATTTGGTATCAAATGCTGATCCGCAAGTCTGAACTGTCACATCAGCCTGAACGTCTGTTGTGAAATTGTAAATATGATCAGCACCACTTATGTAAGAACAATCATCGCTGCCACTGGTGGTATTATCTGACGGAGTGATTGATGACGGACATGAAAGGGTTCCGAGGTTATCACCAGGCCAGGCTGCATCAGGATCATCACTGCTGATACCGGTACCATAAATTTTCACATTATCTACTGCCCAATAATAGTCAAAATTGGCATTGTAATAATGAAATCTCACTTTCATATTTGAGTTGACATGTGCTGTCACATCAATAATCTGGTTATCCGGAGACGACCAGGAGCCATAATCAGCACCTGTAAAGGAAGCAACGGTCTGCCATGCAGAACCATCCCAGGCCTGAACATCCGCATCTTCATCGCCCATAAAATCACGAAAATACTGGTCAAAACTCAGGTAATAGGTTGTATATCCACTCGGACTCACAGCAGGAGATTCCAAAATTTCATCCATATTGACAGAAGAACCAGCTGCATCGCTGTCAACAAATCCAAATGGGGTGCCATCCAAATCGTCACCACTATAATCAGTAGCACCATACCAGGTATCATTTGAATCTCCCCCGTCTGTAATTGTCCACTCCCCCGGTATTCCAGAATCAAAATTTTCATCAAGAAACACCTGAGTGTATCCGGAAGCACCTGCAATTAACAGCGATATTAAAGTTAATAAGCGTAACATATCATATTATTTTTCAATGATAAAAGCGTATTTTCTTCGAAACTCTTCATCTGAAATAACCAGATTTCTGAGTAAATGGTATTTTTTAGGATTATATTTGATCCACAGATCCCTTGCTTTCAAAAACATGCGCTTGTCGCTTAATGGATTACCGGTAAACACAGGCTGGGGAAAATAAGGATGCTCAGCATACCACTCGTAATAGTTAAGCTCTTTCATATCCTTGTCCGGGCCAACAAACTTTCCTTCAGCACGTTTTACAAGCTTATCGGAGCTAGCCGGCATGTAATCATGATTTTCAAGGTATTCCCTCATTTGCAATTGAAGTTCAGCCTTCTCAGCAGATTTTAATTCCTGCACATTAGGCCATCCGGGATAATCAGGATCCAGGTAATTCATAATTTTGTGCTCAACGGATGCATTCTGTGCTGAGAGCATCGTGAACGCACTAAGCAAAAAGAAACAGTTAATCAATACATTTTTTTTCATTGCACACCCCTTTATCTCATTATACGCAATTATTATATGCGGAACATAACTTGATATACGTAGGTGTTTTTACTGATTTACAACACAAATCAAGTGATGCGATTAACAATGTGGACTCTCAGAACACAGAGTATGGCTTTACTTTACCAAAAAAGGGCCGCATTAATGCAGCCCTGTCTTTTGAATTACCGAAGAATAAAACACGTCACATTTTAATAATTTTATGCGTATCCTTAGCAAAACGGGAATTAATATTCAGGAAATAGGTTCCTGGCTTAAAAGGTTTCAGCTCGTGAATACTCACATTCAATGATCCTTTCGGGATGGTCTGCTCGTACACTGTTTGCCCCAGCACATTAGTAACCTGTATATGGTGTACCTGAGTTGTTGGCATGGAAAACCGAATAAATATTTCATTTCTAAATGGATTCGGCGTGATATAGTAATCGTTCAATCCTGCCTCGCAGTGTACAAATACAGGTTTCGACCAACTGGTTTCGCCATCGAAATCTGTTTGTTTCAGTTTGTAATACATGGATCCACGAGGCATTTGATGATCAGCATAAATGTACTCATGTGTAGAATTGCTGTTACCCTGACCTGTAATCCTTGTAACCAGTTCGTATTCTTTTGCATCCGTACTGCGATAAAGTGTAAAGTAATCATTGTTTGTTTCACTTTCGGTTATCCAGGTAAGCTGTACCACATCATCCAGGCAACTGGCCTCAAACAGCCTAAGCTCAACGGGTAGTGGCGTATTGGCTTTTCCTATGGCAAATTCGCTGAATGCAGAGATATTGCTGCGCAGAGCATAGCCATCAGCAATGAGTCGACCACTGCCATCAGCAGGTGATAAATCACCAACGCTTTCACCTAACCAGTCGGCAGCCGATGTTGAACCCGTACTGCGCTTAAGCACACCAAACTGATTATCCAAAAGGTCAGCAAATGCATTATTGACAGGCGTACCATCCAGTTGATAGCCAAAGCCATCATCGAAATAAAGCTGGATATCGTAAGAGCCACCCGTTAGTGCGACATCGGGATCAATCCGCCAGATGCCTTCTGTTGCAACAGAGGCATAAGGTGTACCGGCATCCACTGCAAGTGCAGGATCCAGAGACCCTCCGTTACTGAAGGTACCAAGAAATTCTGCATCCATGGATGAAGGCCCGGTCATGTTGTTGTTGTTAACCCGTGCCAGGCGATATGCAGATGCTGTTCCAACCGGGAAATCATAATCGGTTGTACCACCAGAAACCACATAACGGCGCAGGTTTCCGTACACATAACTGTCTTTTGAATGGCCACTGATGGCATTATCTGCAGCGTTTTTCACCACCAGGAAATTTGCTCCTGTTGAAATCACCCCGTTAACAAGCGTAATGCCACCTTTGCTGCTGATGATCATATCACCAGAGCTTATCACAAGCTCAGGTGATGCTGCAGCATTATCAATTTTCACATTGTGGAACTCACCTGTAGCTGTTGCGTTTCGGGTATACGTTTGAGCGGAGCTTCCTATAAAAGCTACAGAGCCAAAATCATTGGTAATGAGATCGCCACTGTGGATAAAATCGCCACAAATATCAAGTTTTGCTTTGGAATCAGCAAATGTCAGGCTTGCACCATCTTTCATGTCAAGGTTTTTGGCTGCTGCTGTTTCACTCAGGTTGAACCCGATTTCCGGATAATTTGCAAGCATGGCAGGGATTTCCACATTGGTTCCGCAATTGGGCAGGCAACCGTTTTCCCAGTTTTCTTCAACAAACCAGTTGTTTGGTTCGGTTGCATCATCTCCCTCCCAGTGAATGGGATCGGTAGGAGTCAAATAGCTTACCGAAGGCGTTGCACAATACCCTTCACCGCACCCCGGAGGTATGGCTGAAACATAAAAGGTTTCAGCTCCGGTAACATTGTAGGTAAAGCTAGTTGCAGTTCCGGACTGAAGCAAGGTTCCGCCACAGGAGCCGAGATACCAGTTGTACTCATAGCCGGCCTGAGGCGAATTGATGTAAAATGTCACATCACTATCACCACAGGTTGATTGGTTATCAACAGACGGGGCCGGTGCTGTAATACCCTCAATAACAACCTCTGTCCGCTGGGAAGAACAGCCAAAACTATTGGTAGACTGCACCCAGTATGATGTAAGTCCCTCAGGAATGTTTGTGAATGTAAAGCTTGTTCCGCTGCCAAGTTGAGTTCCACCGGTTTCAGCATCAAACCATTCGTAAGAATAATCCGGATCGGGGCTAAGAATATCCACGATTTGGGATCCACCCGTACAGGTAGAAAACGGTCCGCCGTCAATGCGGGGCATGGTAGGTCCGGGATAAACCGTAATGTAACGCTCTACCCGTTCCAGCAGGCCACAACATTCGGTTTCAATATCCAGAGTAACCAGGAACACCTGATCTACACCGGTTTGGTTTACAAAGGTTATATCCGTAGAGGATGCAAAGGGATCAGCAACCGTGGCCTCACACCCACCAGGTGCCTGACAATTCCAGGAGTAAAGGTAACCAGGACTACCCGCTTCAGAACTGGTATAGGTATAAGTAGTCGGGCAACCGGCACCTGTGGGAGCACCAAGAATGGAGCCCGGATCGGGAGATTCCATATTGATGTTGATAAAATCGTTGTATACTTTCACACTCTCAATGAGGTCTTTATAGCCTGTAGAGTTGTATGCACTGGTAATCGGAGAACTTGTTCCGGACGAAGGATCTGCACCGTTACCCAGTAGCCAGTCAGGAGATGCATCCGTGGTTGTGAAACGAAAATCACTTCCCGTGCAGGAAAAATTGCTGGCAGTTATTACCTGATAATCGCTGATAGCCACATCCGGCCAGAATGCATCATCCGGATCAGCCACATCGTAACCGGATCCACCGGGAGCGCCACCTTCGGATAGTATTTCAACATCCTCAACATTTCCGTTGATGCCATCGGGAGAATAAATGCCATAGACATCGGTTCCGTATGGAGCAGTTACGTACTCATCTGCTCCAATACAAGGCCCGCTGCTTACCCGCTCCTGGGGGTCTATGTCTGTTGTAATACCGGTACCGGTAGCAGCCGCACCAATAGCAGGACTTGTACTCTGAATATGCAGATCACAAGCCGTACCCGTACCCGTTGGTGCAACCAGCAGCGGATCTGAAACCAGGCTGTTATTATCTCCCCCTGTTGCTGTCTGAATAGCCCCAAGTGTTGTTACAGCCCCACTACCATCATAGGCAGTAACGCCGGAGTTGCCATCCCAGTAAATGTTGTTGTCACTTGTCAGGCTGCTGCTGGTACTCAGGTAATACGCGTAATGATATCCGGAACCACCGGTTCGTGCATTTACAAATATATTGTTTCTGACATCGGCGGTACCAGATCCGCTCCGGTAAAAGCTTTCAGTGTTTCTTGTACTTGTGGCTGTACCGCCAATATAAGTCGTATTGAACAAAACGGAGTTAGATGAAGCCGTTGCCGTTTCCAGACCTATAATCCAGTTATCTGAGTTGATGCCTTCAACACCAAGCCTGATCATGTTGTTGGAAATGGTAGCTGTGCCAGATTCAAGCACAAGGCCTTTTTGCCAAACCTGATCGGAGGTATTCTGAGTAGAAAAGGAATGGATGTTGTTTCCGTTGATCAGGTGTGTTCCTGAAGATGCAGTGGCACAATATACTCCAAACAATGAAACATCTGCAGAGGATGCCGTTGATGAAATGTTGTAAATATGGTTGTTGTCAATGGTAAGATCAGCACCTGCCGATGTGTTGTTGGTTCGAATACCGGCAAAAGCGGGAAAATC
>CAYQMB010000096.1:0-11671 GCA_964418565.1 uncultured Bacteroidales bacterium
CTTAAGGCTCTCTTCGGTGGCGCCCAATAACGTGTCTCCGTCTGCATGCATGCTTGATTTACCGCTGAGTTCTATCCCTACAGCCTTTGTTCCCATCAGGTCTTTACTGTAAATGCGGGCTATGGATGAATCCGGTACGACATAATTTTCTTCAGTAGTGATGGTCACCAGAAGCTTGCTGTCTCGGTCTGTGAGCATTTTTATGTTGCTGACCTGACCTACTTCAAAACCATTCATGGTAACCGGTGATGATACATTCAGACCTTCTATCTGATCGTAAACCACATGATAGGTATGTTGTTTGTTGAACAGATCATTGCCTTTTAAAAAGTTAAACCCCCAGTAACTTGCGCCGAGTATTACCACGACAAGAACTCCTGTAATTATGTACTTACGGTTTTGTTTAGACATAGACCTACTGATTTAATGCCTTTATAGCTTCCCTGACACTAATTCGTTTTTCATTTTCAAATGCTACGATAAAGCAGTCTTCATAATTGGTTTTTAATTCTTTTTGTATTTCTATGATGCGTTGATAGTCAGATGTTTTTCCAGCGGTGTGTTTGTATGTACCCTTGTGTTCGTACTGCCACAGGTTATCAAGCTCACCGTATAATTTACCCAGGTCTTCAACTGCATTACTGCTTGTGCCAATCTGAACCCTGAAGGCAATGTTCTCTGCAGATTCATCTTCGGGAAATGTCGGAACATCCGGATCAGAATTTTCTGGCTGTGACACTGAATCTGCGGTGTCGCCGGTATCAGTATCAAGCTCGCCATCTTCGCTCAATGCCTGATTGAGAACATTTTCCTCAATAAGATTGTCAGCTTCGTACCGTTTTTTGTATTCTTTAAACGCACGGTAAATGGCAGATGCCATATAGGTTACACCATCTTCTGTATTCAGGAATTTTTCTTCTTCAGCGTTTGAAATAAACCCGCCTTCAATCAGTATACTTGGCATAGCAACTTTATAAAGCACCCAGAATCCAGCTTGTTTAACGCCCCGGTCAAACCTGCCTACACGCTCTCTGAATTGATCCTGTACAAGTTTTGCCAGGGTAAGGCTTTGATCCAGGTAGGCATTCTGAAACATGCTCAGCATGATGTGTGATTCCGGGCTGTTTGGGTTGAAGTCGCCGTAATTTTCTTCGTAATTATCTTCTTTAAGGATGACGGCATTCTCTTTCTTGGCCACTGAGAGGTTAGCATCCGAAACATGCAGTCCCATGGCAAATGTTTCTGTTCCGTATGCACGGGCAGATCCTGCCGCATTGATGTGAATGCTGATAAACAAATCAGCTTTCGCTTCATTGGCTATTTTGGCGCGTTCATACAATTTAACAAACTTGTCTGTTTTTCTGGTATAAACAACATTGACATCTGGAAAGTTTTCATTAATATAATTACCCAGTTTGAGGGCAATGTCCAGCACAATATCTTTTTCATACGAGAAACTGCCTACAGCGCCCGGGTCCCGTCCTCCGTGCCCAGGATCAATACATACCGTTTTTAGTTTTATTTCGTCCGGAGGAGTCTGAGCTACGGATATTAAGGGCAGAGAAAATAAAATCACTGCCACTATCGTTTTTTTTAATCCTTTATTCATAAGCTGCATTGCTGTCATGAATGCAAATTTTTAATTAGTTTTGAACCGGAAATAAAATTACAAAAACAAGGCCAATTTGGTGAAATTATTTGATAAAATATTCAAAAGCTTGTTAACAATGCTTGGTTTATTACTGCTGTTGGCCTTGTTGGATGCCCCCCATAGCAAGCTTTGTGCACAGGAAACATCACCCTCGGACAGCCTGCCCGCGACGGATTCTGTACGTGCTGATAGCCTTGCATCAGATAGTTTGTCATCAAAATCCGACAAAAAAAGCGGTAAATCCGAATCACTGGATTACCCGGTTTATTATCACGCCTCCGACAGCAACATCATGGATATGCAGCGCAAACTGATCTATCTGTACAATGATGCTGAAGTGAAATACAGTGACATTCAGCTCAATGCTGATTATATCCGGGTTGATCTTGATAAAAAAGAAGTGCTGGCATATGGTATGCCCGACTCAACAGGGACTACCGTGGGGAAACCGGTATTTAAACAGGAGGATGAAACCTTCGAAGCCGATACCATTCGATACAATTTCGACTCAAAACGAGGCATCATCAAAGATGTTACCACCGAAATGGATGGCAGCTATATGCATGGCGGCCTTACAAAACGACAGGCGGATAAAACCGTTCATATGGTAGACGGGAGATTTACAACCTGCAACCTGGAGCATCCGCACTTTTATTTTAAAATATCCAAAGCAAAGGTCATTCCCAACGATAAAATTGTTGCAGGTCCGGCATTTCTTGTGCTGGAAGATATTCCAACCCCGCTGGGCATTCCGTTTGGCTTCTTTCCCAACAAAAAGGGTGCAACATCCGGTGTGGTGATTCCGGAATACGGTGAGGATACACGTGGATTCTACCTAAGTGATGGCGGGTATTACTGGGCCATAAACGATTATCTGGATTTGTTGCTGACCGGTGGTATTTATTCCAAAGGTGGCTGGGAAGGTCGCGTTACGACGAATTACAAGTTGCGTTACAAAATGAGTGGGCGCCTGAGTTTTCACTACAATAAAAACGTTTTTGGTTATCCCGGTTTGGATAATTACGAGACAGGCCGTTTGTATAACTTCAAATGGAATCATAAGCAGGACAGAAAAGCCCATCCAAGCATGAACTTTAGTGCCAGGGTCGACTTGAGCTCAAGTGCTTATGATAAGTTCAATTCTTATGCAGCGAATAACCGCCTGAGGAACACAAAACAATCCAGCATAAATTTCAGCAAGTTCTGGCCGGGAACGCCCTTTTCCTTTGATATGTCTTTGAAACACAGTCAGAACAGCACAGACAGCAGCATGACAGTTGAGCTGCCGCAAATGAGCTTTAACATGAGCCGGATTTACCCCCTGAAACGAAAAAAAGCATCGGGTAAGGAGCGCTTTTATGAAAAAATCGGTGTGAGTTACAGCATGGAGAGCCAGAATACTATCAAGGCCCACGAGGATTCCATTTTTCAGACATCGTTTGACCAGTTCAGTAACGGTATAAAGCATCGCATACCGGTAACTACCAGCTTTAATATCCTGAAACACCTGACACTGTCCCCATCATTCAATTACAATGAACGCTGGTACTTTGAGGAAACCAATAAGTACTACGATGAAAATGTTTTTAACCCGGATGATTCAACCTATGGCGATGTGGTTATAGAAGAGCAGCCAGGCTTTGTCAGGGCATGGGATTACCGGGCTAATGCCAGCCTGTCTACAAAAATTTATGGAATGTGGGAATACAAATCGGATAGATTAAAGGCTCTGCGCCATATTCTTACACCCAACATTACCTATTCATACCTGCCGGATTTTTCCGATGAAAAATATGGCTATTACGAAAACTACATTTCCGATTTGAGGTATAATCCGTATACAGGGCAGCTTGATACCGTCCGTGGGACATACTCTCGTTTTGAGGGTGGTGTGTATGGCTCTCCGCCTGCTGGTGGTTCCGGCTCATTGAATTTCTCCCTGGGCAACAAGCTGGACATGAAAGTTGCCAACCCGGATGACACCGCAAAAAACGAGCGTAACATAGCCCTGATTGAAAGCCTGAGCATCAGTACCCGGTACAACATTGTGGCTGATTCGCTGAACTGGTCACCTCTGAGGGTGAGAGGCAGAACCCGCATTGGTAAATTTAACGTTACAGCCTCTTCTTCATTTGATCCATATGCATATTACCAGGACACAAGTGATAATTATTATACTGCAAACCAGTTTGAATTTAACAAAACCGGAAAGCTTGCCCGCCTCACTCAGGCTACTGTTTCTCTCGACGTTGGTTTTAGCGCATCCGGAGAAGGAAGCGATAATACCACAGCCAATGATTTTCTGTATGGGTATCCCCACTCTTATGTGGATTTTTCTGTGCCCTGGAATGTAAATTTTGGCTATAACCTGCGGTACAGCAAACCGTATGAAGAAAAATCGCTAACTCAGACCGTTGATGTCAGAGGCGATTTCAGCCTTACTGAAAAGTGGAAAATCAGTTTCCGTACAGGCTACGATTTTATCAATGAAGCCGTGAGCTATACCCACATCGAAATTCACCGGGATCTGCATTGCTGGGAGATGAGCCTTGGTTTTGCACCCATCGGAAACAATACCTTTTACAACTTTCAGATCAATGTGAAATCACCCATGCTGCAGGATTTAAAATTGCAAAGGCGCCAAAGCTGGTATGACAACCTGTAAATTGACCGAAAAAAGAGGTGCTTGTTAATTTTGCTGAAATGTCATACTTTCGTGACAAATATGCATGTAAATGAAATTGGCAGGTTTTTTGAATGGTGTCAGGCAACAAAACACCGAAAAATTTTGTTAATAATTGAGTGAAATGATGAATTGGGGGTGTTCCCCGTTACAGAGGAAATAAAATTTGAGAAATTATGAAACGATCACTGCAGATTCTTTTGATGTTCATTGCCCTGATATTCAGTGCAACTGTCTCGGCTCAGGATGGGCATAAAATCGAAGTAAAAGTCAATGGAATATCGGATACCACAATGATGCTGGGACACCATTTCGGGCAAAAGAAATTTGTGGTGGATACCGTGCAGGCTGATGAAAATGGCTATGCTGTATTTGAAGGTGATGAGCGCCTTGATCGTGGTATATACCTTGTTGTTCTGCCATCTGAAAAAAATGCCTACTTTGAGCTTTTAGTTGGAGATGACCAGAAATTTAAGCTGGAAACCGATGTGGAAAACTTCGTTTACAATATGGAAGTAAAAGGCTCAAAAGCCAACGAAGTGTTCAATGCATACCAGCAAAAAATGGCCGGCTTTCAGACTGAAATCAAAACCCTGCAGGAAGAATTGCAGGGGCTTGATGAAGGGCAGGAAGAAAAGAAAAAAGAGCTTCAGGATGAACTCAAAGAGATCGGCGAAAAGCGCATGGAGTACATGAAAAAAGTGGCTGAGGAAAACGAAGGGGATCTCTTCGGGGCAATTATCAATGCTATTATCCAGCCTGAAATTCCCGAGCCGCCAAAAGATGAAGAAGGTAACATTACAGACTCCACGTTTCAGTACCGCTATTACCGCGATCACTATTTTGATAACATCGATTTTTCAGAACCGGGCTTGCTGCGTACTCCAATTTTTGAGCCAAAGCTTGACAGTTATTTTAAACAGGTGATTCCACCTGTTGCTGACACCATAAAGCCCATTGCTCATGATCTGATCGCCAGGGCGCAGGAAGCCAATTACGATGTCTTTAAATACATGACATCTCATCTGCTCAATTATTTTGAAACCTCCAAAGTGATGGGCATGGATGAAGTGTTTGTTGATATTGCAGAAGACTGGTATCTCTCCGGCGAGGCCGACTGGGCAGATTCTACGCTTAAAAGCAAAATTCGTGAACGCGTACTCAAAATAACTCCAAACATCATCGGTAGCGTGGCTGCAGATATTGAAAAAGTTCCTACATACGATGGTCGCTATGCCTCACTTCATGCACTGGATAATAATTACACCATCCTGGTTTTCTGGGAACCCGATTGCGGCCATTGCAAAAAAGTCATCCCACGCTTGCATGAAATTTATGTAGATACCCTGAAAGATATCAACGTTGATGTATTTGCTGTTTATACGCAGGTGAAAAAAGAGGACTGGAAAGAGTTTATTGTCGATAAAGAAGTGGATGAATTTATTCATGTATGGGATCCATATGGCATGACTGACTTCAGAAACAACTATGACATCTATTCCACACCGGTGATTTATGTGCTTGATGATGAAAAACGCATCATCGCCAAACGCATTGATGTGGAATATATCCCTGAATTCATTAAATACCACGAAAAGAAAAAACAGAAAGAAAGCAAAAATGAATAAAGGCCTGTACTTTGTGTTCCTTTTGCTGCTGATTTTCGTTTCAGTAAACGCTAATGCATACCGCATTGTGGTACAGGTAGAAGGTATGCCTGATCAGACATTCAGACTGGGATACCATTCAGGGCCCGATGTGTTTATGGTTGACACCGCACGTTCTGATGCTCAGGGGGTAGCCGTGTTTGAAGCGGACAAAACCCTGGATCATGGAGTATACTTTGCCCTGCTTCCATCATCTGCTTATGTTGATTTTTTGGTGGATGAAGACCAGAACTTTACCATCCGAACTGAAGCTTATCACTTAATCGACTCCATGACGCAGGAGGGGAGCTTTCAGAATGAGGCCTTTATCAGTTTTCAAAAACGCATGGCAGAATTTAACCGTCGTGCCAAACAACTGCAGGTGGAAAAGCGCTTTTATGAGCGCAGCAATCAGGATTCATTAAAAAATGCAGCGGAAGGCAAAATAAAAGCAATTTCGGGAGAAAGACGGACTTACTACGACTCCCTTCTGTCTGCATTCAACGGCGTTTTGCTGGGTGACATTGTCAGGGCGCTTATACCTGTTAAAGCACCACCGGAAATCCGGTCATTGCAAAGCTCCGATCCGGCACAATACACAGAATGGGTGAACATGCATTTTTTTGACAACATCAATTTTGCTGAACCGGGTTTATTCAATACACCCGATTACATCGTTCATCAAAAACTGCAGCAGTATTGCCGCTATTTTCTTGACAGCAGGGCAGATTCGGTTGATCAGGTAAAGCAGGACGTCGACCGGCTTGTCAATAAAGCATCTGCATCTGAAAAAGCCCATCGTTATGTGCTTAGCTTTTTGCTCGATTATTACGATAATCCGGATGCCATCGGGATGGAGTGGGTGTTGGTTTACCTTTACGATGAGTGGTTTGCTAAAAACAAATTTTCATGGGCAAGTCAGCAATTTACCGACATGCTGAAAACACGTGCTGAACAGTTACGGTATACCCTGGTTGGTAAAAAAGCGCATCATTTCAGATTGCCCGACCGGGATAATGCCTTCCACGAAAACATTGCCCCGGATGCAACATACACCATTCTTTGGTTCTGGGATGCTGCCTGTGATGTTTGCATCGGACACAGCAAAAAACTTGTTGAGGTGTATCCGCAGTTGCAGGAAAAAAATGCTGAGGTTATATCTGTTTATACAGGCAGCAAGCGCAATGCCTGGCAGTATGCTTCATATAAATACGATTTCCCATGGATTGATTTGTGGAATCCGCATAACGAATTTGAGCTGGATACTTACTACGGCCTGCATAAAATTCCACGCCTGTATGTACTTGACGCAGATGGAACCATCCTGGCCAAAGATATCAGCCCGGATAAGCTTGTTAGAACACTGGAGTATTTTGAGACAAAAAATCCGGCACTGAAACAGGAGTTCCTTTTCAATTCTCCCAAAATGAAACATGAGTGATGCTGCCCATATCTGCCAAGTGGCGCATGTTCATTATCTGATTCTGAGAATTTATGCTGTTTTGAAAGCCCGGAAATAATTCCTACCTTTAGGCTTCATTTTACCGAATTCTAATTAAAAACAATACGACAATGAGTGACATGTTAAAATTACAACCCGAAGCCCTCTGGAGGCATTTCCATTCACTTACCCAAATCCCGCGTCCGAGTAAAAAGGAAGCCGAAGTTATTGAATTTGTGAAAAAATTTGGTGAAGACCTCGGTCTCGAAACGATAGTTGACAAGGTAGGTAACGTGATTATCCGTAAACCGGCAACCCCCGGCATGGAAGATCACAAAGGTGTAGTGCTGCAGGGGCACCTCGATATGGTTCCACAGAAAAATTCAGATGTGGACCACGATTTTGAAAAAGACCCGATTCAGGCATACGTTGATGGCGAATGGGTAACTGCAAAAGGAACAACCCTGGGTGCAGACAATGGCATGGGTGTTGCTGCTGCAATGGCTGTTCTTGAAGCAAATGACCTGAAACATCCTATGGTTGAAGCTCTTTTTACCATGGATGAAGAAACCGGTATGACAGGTGCCAATAACCTTGAGGGAGGTATACTCAAAGGCGATATCCTCATCAATATGGACTCTGAAGATGAGGGTGAACTGTATGTTGGCTGTGCTGGTGGTGTGGATATCAATGCAAGCAAAGTATACGATATGCAGGCTCCCGAAGGCGATGTGAAAGGTTATAAAATTCATGTTAAAGGGCTCAAAGGAGGACATTCAGGCATGGATATCAACCGTGGCCGTGCAAATGCCAACAAACTGATGTTCCGTTTTATCCGCGAAGCTCAGCGCAAAGCAGGCCTGAAACTTTCTACCGTTTCCGGTGGTGATCTGAGAAATGCCGTACCACGCGAATGCGTTGCTGAAGTTAGCATTGATGCCGCGAAAGAAGAAGATTTCCTCGCACTGAATAAACAGTTTTTGTCCATGTTCCAGGATGAGTATAAAGGCATTGAAGATGGCATCGGAATGGATACAGAAGCTGTTGACGTACCCAAAAAAGTGCTTTCCGACCGCGATCTTGATTTGCTGGTTAATGTCATACTGGAAACGCCCCATGGTGTTATTAAAATGAGCGATAGCATGGAAGGCCTGGTTGAAACATCAAACAACCTGGCTGTTGTTGTGCTTGATGAAGGAAACCTTACTGTTAAATGTCTGATGCGTTCTGCTGCTGATGAAAAGAAAATGGTTGAGGCAAATAACATCAAATCCAAATATGAGAACATTGGTGCCGATGTAGCTCTGGAAGGCGAATACCCCGGGTGGAAACCCAATATGGATTCCGAGATACTGAAAACCATGCAGAATGTGTATAAAGACCTTTACGATCATACACCGGAAATCAAAGCCATACATGCCGGCCTTGAATGCGGAATACTGGGCAGTAAGTACCCCAACTGGGATATGATTTCTTTCGGACCAACCATCCGCTATCCGCACTCACCGGACGAAAAGGTGAACATCGAAACAGTACAGCGTTTCTGGAACTGGCTGGTTGCCACTCTGGAAAATATACCCAAAAAATAATTTGATTGCAATCAACGAAAAGGTCTCGCTATGGCGGGGCCTTTTTATTTTGCCGTGCAAAACAAAAACTCAGCATGGCTGTTTGTTCAAAAAAATACAAGCTATGAGAAATCTGATTATTCCTTTCATTTTAATGTTGTTTCTGCATTCATGTCAGGCACAGCAACCCAAAATCAACGATGTTGATACCTTTGAAAAACAAACCTGGGAAAGCCTGGATGACAATGCCATTCGCATGATTGGCAAGGACTGGATGTTGATATCCGCCGGTACTCCGGATGATTACAACATGATGACTGCAAGCTGGGGCACCCTCGGCTGGTTGTGGCAAAAACCGGTGGCCTTTATTTTTGTTCGCCCCCAAAGGCACACCCACAATTACACCGAATCAGCAGACTACTTTACACTGACATTTTACAAAGATGAGTACAAAGATGTCCTGAAAAAAATGGGAACCGTTTCCGGACGTAATTTTGATAAAATGAATTACGAAAAACTCACCGCTCTTGAAACCGAAAACGGATCCGTTGGCTTTGAGGAAGCGTACCTTGTGGTGGAATGCAAAAAATTGTATGCCCGAGTGCTGGATGAGGATTCATTTACAATTCCGGAACTGGCAGAAAGCGTGTATCCGAAAAAAGACTACCACACCATGTATGTGGGTGAAATTGTAAACGTCTGGCGCAAAAAATCGGCTGAGTGAACATCTGCTACGGATACGGAATAATGGCCATTTGATCTACCAACTGATCTAGGCCTTTTTGCAGTTGTTTTTTCAGCATCATTTTCATCATCATGTTTACCTCAGCATGTATCGTAAGGCGAACCCTTGTATCGTAAGCTGATACCTCTTTTAACTGGATCCAGAAAAGAAATGGCAGCACGGAGTCCTCTGAGGAGCGCATTTTGAGGGTTTTGTATGGATCACGATCCATGATTTCCAGCGCTACAGGCTGGTTTTTTATGGTAAACCGGCAACTGTCTTCAGTCGATTGCCATCCATCTGCAGCGTCCGGGGGGATTAAACGATCAAAATTGCGAAAATCCGACAGAAAATTGTATATCCGCTCTGCACTGTTGGGTATTTTACCAACTTTGCTGACAACTTTTAATGTTGACATAGACCATTATTTTTTCCAGTTCCCCGGATCTTTTCGCCACTCTTTCAAGGTTTCCACATCACTGTCCTGAATATAACCTGACTGAGTTGCCTCTTCCAGCAATGCATGATAATTACTCAATGTATGGAGTTTTACACCGGCCTCATCAAAATTACGTTCTGCCACATCAAAGTCGTAAGTGAAAATGGCTATCATACCGACAACCTCACATCCGGCATCGCGCAAAGCATGCACTGCATCCAGACTGCTTTTGCCTGTTGAGATCAGATCTTCAATCACCAGCACCTTCTGGCCTTTTTCCACCACACCCTCGATTTTATTGCCCATACCGTGACCTTTGGATTTTGCCCTGACGTAAGCGAACGGTTTGTTCATCCTTTCTGCAACAAGCGCACCATGTGCAATGCCGCCGGTTGCTACTCCTGCGATAAGATCAAATTCACCAAAATTTTCGTTGGCAATCTGTGCAAAAGCGTCCCGGATAAACCTTCTTACTTCAGGAAATGATAGTGTTTTTCGGTTGTCGCAGTAAATCGGGCTAAACCAGCCTGATGCCCATGTAAAATGGTTTTGAGGCTCCAGTTTTATTGCTTTAATTTGCAACAGGTGATCTGCCATTTGATGTGCAATTGTTTTCATAGCTATGATTAAAATATTTTACAAAAAACGAATTATATCTTTAACAAAAGACAAACAGCATGACGAAAGCCCTGAAAGACAGGCGGTAAGCATAGCTGATGTCAGCGATATAAAAGTAAAAATAAATCGCTTTACAGCCAACAGTAAACTGAAACATTTGAACATTTATGGCAGTGAGCCCGGCCGGCTGCTTGAATTTGTGCGTCATGCCTTTGTGGAAATTGATGCCGGAGGAGGACTTGTGCAAAATAGCAGTGGCTTATATCTGTTCATTCACCGGCTAAAAAGGTGGGACTTGCCCAAAGGAAAAGCTGAAAACAACGAAGCCCCCGAAATGTGCGCACTGCGGGAAGTGTCTGAAGAATGCGATATGGATATAGAACAGTTGAACCTTGATGAAGACCTGGGGTATACCTACCATATGTACCAACTGAAAAATAAGCTCGTGCTAAAGAAAACGCACTGGTATAATATGCACTACGATGGTGATTGCAGTAAAATCCGGCCCCAGACCGAGGAAGACATTGAAAAATGCGTTTGGGTGGACAAAGCAACCATTCCGCACCTGATGAAAAATTCTTACGCCTCCATTGCAGATTTGTTGAAGCGGGCAAGGGTTATGGATTAAAATTTGATATTAGTTATAACTTATTGTTTGATTTAATGTCGGGAATAGCAGATGCTACAACCCCTGCCGCGCAGTAAAACTGCCAATTAGTACAATTTGTCGGTGTTTTTTATCAGAAAATTTGAAAAAAAACAGTAAAATTATTTGATTTCCTGAGCGAGCATTTTTATATTTACAGTCAGATAACAACCAGAAATCAGCATACATGTACTGTAAACACTACATTAAAACCATTAAAAAAGCCACTGCCTGAGGGTTCCCCGGACAGTGGCA
>CAYQMB010000097.1:0-11564 GCA_964418565.1 uncultured Bacteroidales bacterium
TGAATTCCAGTTGGGGAGGTAGTGTATGATGTACACGGCGAAGCCGACAGAAATGGTATTGATGATGAACAAAAGGGTAGCAACCTTTCGGTCTGACAGTCCGGCGTAAGAAAGGTGATGTGTGGTATGGTCACGGCCTCCTACAAAAGGGGATTGTCCGCGCATCAGGCGGTTTATGGTAACGGTTGTTGTATCAGCTATGGGAACAATAAAGGCCAGCAGTACAATGATTGCCTGTTTGCTGTTGCTGCCGAAATTGTCTGCCTCCAGGGGGGTGGCGTTCCAAAAGAATACAATGCCCAAAAAGGCCAGTAGTGCTCCTATAAACTGACTGCCGTTGTCGCCCATGTACATTTTTGACGGATGCCAGTTGAAATAAAGGAAACTGAGGCTCCCGGCAAATATGAACATCATCATAAAAGGTAAAAAACCGCTGATGCCCTGTAGCATCATGCTGATAAATGCTCCTCCGAAAATACTCAGTGCAATCAGATTGGTAATGGAGTCCATATTATCCAGCATGTTGATGGAGTTCATGATGCCTACAACCCACACAACAGTGATAGCATAATTTAATGCCGGGTGGGGGCTGATTTCTATAAATACGCCAAATGAAATCAGAATAACAGCATTTAATACCTGTACGATAAATTTGAAAAAGGGAGGGGTGTTTATCAGGTCATCAGCCATGCCCATTAAAAACGAAATTGTGACAATCAGAAATAGTGCGATGAGCTGGCTGTCAAAAACAATGTTTTTATTAATGATCAGCATGAAGCTCAGGTATGCCACCATGAATAAAACGTAAAATGTGATACCCCCAAACACCGGTTTGGATTGATTGCTCCAACGGATTGCTGATTTATTGGCTTTTTTTACAAGAAACTTAATTGGCCTGTTAAGGAAAAACGTGTTTAATAGGTATCCGGCAATAAGGGCCAGGCAAAATGTGATCAGTAAATAAACAGTAAATGCATTAATAAAAGTCATTTTCTCTTTCTCTTTTTAAACCATCTTCCCAGACGGAATGTCCGTTTTCGCTTCAGGGGCTCATCATAATATTCGTTGCTACGTACATAGTCGCGGTAGCCGTATGATTGCCCGTACCCATAGGAATACCCGTAATGGTAGCCATATCCGTAACCGTATTTGCCGGAAGATTCATCCATGCCATTTAATACAAGGCTGAGATTGGTGAGGTTTTTACTTTCGGCAAGATTGTTAATGTATGACAGGAATGTTCGTGGTGAATGGCTTGCACGTGTGATATACAGTGCATAATCCGAATCCTGAAATGAGCGTATAGCATCGGTAACAATGCCCACGGGTGGGGTATCAATTACGATGAAATCATATGTCTTTTTAAGTTCAGCAAGGAATGCCTGGAATTTTTTGGTGAGGATAAGTTCGGAGGGATTGGGAGGGATCGGCCCTGACGGGATGATATCCAGAGTATCAATATCCGTCGGTTTTATGCACTCTTCAATTTTGTGCTTGTTGATTAATATTGTACTGACACCCTTGTTGTTCTCATAATTAAAGGATTTGTGCAACCTGGGTTTTCTCAGGTCAAGATCCACAAGTACAACCTTTTTATTGGTCATGGCAAGTATGCCGCTAAGGTTAATGGCTACAAAGGTTTTTCCTTCACCCGATATGGTTGAGGAAATGGTAATAACCGATGATTGCTCCTGATCTGCAAGAAATTCCATGTTTGAACGGATGTTCCTGAATGATTCTGTTAGTACAGATTTGGGATTTTTATGTACCAGCAATTGCGAATGCTCTGATGAATGCGAATGAAGCGGAATAGCTCCGATAACAGGAATGTCCGTAAAATTAGAAATTTCCTGAATGGTGCTGATTTTGTTGTAAAACAGGTAGCGGATCAGAATAATCAGAAAGCTCACAAATACCGTCAGCAAAAACACCATCAGTATGACAGTCTTGCGCGAAGGCCTTACCCTGTAACGGGGTACCGTGGCATTTTCAAGAATGATGTTATCAGAAACATAACCGGCCTGACTGATCATGTATTCTGCTTTTTTTTGAATCAACTGGTGATAAAAGTTCTCATTGATGGAAAACAAACGCTGCAAACGTGAAAACTCAATCTCCTGATATGATGTATCGCTGTATACCCTGTTTTCAAGTTCACGGATTTTTTCGCGGTAATTTTTCCGGCTTTTTTCCATCCGTTTGATGGTTGTCTGCAGGTAATTAATAATCTGCTCCTTTTTGACACGGATTTGTTTGTCAATGGTTTTTATTTTATGATTATTCTCCGTGACATCATTTAGTAAAACACTGCGTTCGTTGTATAAATCAAGCATGGAGTTTAGCATGCTTTTCATGAAAGTTTCACTGCGGGTGCCGCTAAGAATCGCCATAAGCTCGTATACATCCACATCTTTTCCCGAGGTGATTTCAGCCGAAATAGCTTTTAAGGTTTCAATTTCAAACTCCAACCTGATAACTTCGTTTTCAAATTCGATTATTCGTGAGCTGATTGTAGGTACACCAATGCGGGGCATGTCCTCCTGAGTTAAAATAGCAGAGTTCCCTGTAATCTTGTTGTCCTTTTTGAAATCGTGCAGTTGCTTTTCGGTAGAATCAAGCTGAGAAAACACAATGCCCAACTGCCTGTCAATGTATCTTATAATGTTGTTGGCACCCTCTTTTTTCTTTTCTACATCATACTTGATAAATTCAGAGCTGATGGTGTTGACAACGTCAGCAGTTTTTCGGGCATTTTTATCGATGAATGATATCTCGATTGTTCCGGCTGATTTGTTGAGAATGTTAATGCTCAGGTTTTTTGTGTAGGTATTGATGATGCTTTTTGACGAGTTTATGATGAAATAATACCCGTTTTTATTCAGTTGATTCTGATAAAACTGAATCTGTTCGTAATCGGAAATTTTGATTTTTATGCGCCCACCCTGAATGTCTTTCCACTGATTTGGATTAAGTTTAAATTCGTAATCCCTGCCATTGAGTTTATAGCTTATTAATATGCCATCTTTCTTAAAGTCAACCTCAATGCGATTGTCCATCAGACTGCCATTTGTTACCTGATAGTTGACTTCAAAGGGAGAATTTTTGTACAGTTCATTGGACAGGAAAGTGCCTTGTTTGTAATATGAAACTTCAAGAGGTAAAATGTTAAAACACCGTTTTAAAAACTCCTTGGAGCGGATGAGTTCAATAACGGGATCCAGCCCCGTTTCATACATATCATCAATGCCCAGAATTTCATTGGTTTTATTTTTCGTGCTGACCTGCAGAACTGAGCTGGCTTCATATTCAGGTGGTGTATACCTGAGGTATAAAAAGCCAATTGCAAATCCAATGACCAGACAAAAGCCAACAATCCACAGGCTTTTTCGTAACACCTTCATGAAGGTGAAAAAGTCAAATTTCTGATTTATGACAGGTATCTTGCGTTCGCTCATGATTAATTGGCTATAAACAATCCGTAAACAGTCAGCCCTGTGGTTAACAAGGTTAAATAGGGGCTGATTTCAGTTAAAATGCGGTTAACGTATTTTGGTTTGCTTTCAACGTAAATGATATCATTTGCCTGCAACAATATGTTGCTTCCCTGAAGCTCTTTTAAATCCCGGATGTCATAATAGTACACCTTAGGGTTCTCCGTAAGTTCTCCGCGAATGAGCTTGATTCGGTAGGCTTTGCTGATATCTGAAATGCCACCGGATTGAGCCAGGGCCTCAACAAGGGTAAGGTTCTCTGAGGGTATGGTCAGTACAGTACCTTTGGTGCCTCCATCCTTGAAAACTATTACCTTCCTGTTGGTAACTTCCATCAAAACAAAAGGTTCTTTATAATAGGCCGAATACTCTTCTTCAAGAAAGGCTTCAGCTTCACGTATGGTCATCCCGGAAATCTTTACACGTCCCAGTGTGGGCAATTTGATCAGTCCGTCGTATTCCACCAGGTACTCCAGCCCACGTTGCCTTTCGCTGTTGCCGCCACCCTGATTTTGTTGCTTATTGGCAAGGCCTACCAATGCGTATCCGTCGTTGGTGGTTATGCGAATGGCAATTTTATCAAATGGCTTTATTTTATATTCTTTCTCCTGAGGTTCAAATTCGGAAAGCGGATAATCGTCCTCTATTCTGAACATTTCGGATGGCCGAAGGGTCTTGCATGATTGCAAACCGCTAATTATCAGAATGAAGCTAAGTAATATGAGCCTTGTCTTAGGTTGCCTGAGCATAGTTTGCTTTTTTATCTTGTTCAAAAGTAATAAAAAAGATGAAAGATGTTAAGGCTTAAGCCAATAATTGATTGTACAAATCTTTCATATTATCCACCAGACGTGTATAATTGAATTTTTCTTTGACGAAAGGCCAGCCTTCACTTTCCATGTTTTTTCGCAGATTATCATCCTTGACAAGACGCAGCAAAGCATCTGAAAATTCTGCCAGGTTTCCGTTTTTAGCCAGCAGTGCGGTTTTATCCGGGATGACAACGTTTTCAATTCCCCCGACGTTGGTCGTAACTATGGGTGTGTTGGCTGCCTGGGCTTCTATCAGACTTACCGGTGTTCCTTCATTTCGGGAGGTGAGGGCAGCAATATCCAGCCCTGCAAAGGCCCAGTCAATGTTTTTTATCCAGGATGTGAAATTTACATCGGCTTCTGCCTCAATACCAGGTGCAGAACTTGTGCTTAATCCCAGTTTATGACACAAGAGGGTGAGTTTTTCCCTCAATTCACCATCACCAATGATATACGCCTGAATTTTTTTGTCTGAATGGGTTTTTACCTGCGCAAACGCGCGCAGAAAAAGGTCATGGTTTTTGATGTCAACAAGCCGGCCCACAATGCCTATTGCAATGGTATCCTTTTCGATATGAAAAAGTTCCCTGAAATCCTGTCTTTTTTCGCAATAATCATGCTGAAAGCGTTCCAGATCAAAGCCCAAAGGTATTACGCTAAATGAGTTTTCACTGGCAATTTTATGGTCAAAGGCAAGTTCGTGCTTTTGTATATCGCTGATGGCAACAATTTTAGATGTTTTTTTTGCCAGATTACGCTCTATACCTTTGTAAAACCTGGATTTTGCCTTGCTGAAATAGGAGTGAAAGACATGGCCATGGTAGGTGTGAACAATTACCGGAACGTTTTGATTGCTCGCTGCCATGCGGCCAAGAACCCCTGCCTTGGAGGCGTGTGTGTGTACAATGTCGGGTTTGAATCGCTGTATGATGTTTTTGATTTTTTTATATGCAATGTAATCGTTACGATAATTGATCTCACGTTGCATTTCAGGGATAGTGATAGGGTGGAGCCCCAGGTTTTTGACAATGTACCCGGATGAGCCTTCCGTTTTGCCGTTTTTCCCTCCGATTAGCAAGGTTTCGTATTCAGGAGCCATATATTTACTCAGGTAGGCAACGTTATATGTCGGCCCGCCAAGGTTAAAACGGTTTATGATTCTAAGAACTTTTGGCATTACATCATCGTTTTTTTCCACCAGGTTTGAAATACCAGCAATGCCCATATCCCGGCATGTACATCTCCGGGATTATTGCTATACAATTTTTTTTTCATCTGCATGACAGCAGAGGGATTAAAAATTCCCTGATCCTTTAAAAAGCCAGGGTTGAAAACCTCTGCGTTCAGCATGTCTGCAAGCTCATTGCGAAACCAGTTAAGCAGGGGAACTTCAAAACCATGTTTGGGTTTGTTTACAATCTGTTCTGGTAATGCATCAGCGAAAGCTTCTTTCAGAATGCGTTTTTTGAGGTATCCGGACATTTTGTAACCAAAGGGAATTGAAAAGGCAAAGTCCACTACATGGTGGTCAAGAAAAGGTACCCGCACCTCAAGCCCGTTTCCCATAGACATCATATCAGTTTTGACAAGCATGTCCTGGGGGAGAACCATGCGCATATCTGAATACAGAACAGATTGCATCTGGTCGGGATGAGATTTCACGGAATGCAGCAGGGAGGCTTTACGTGCTGAGTAATCGGCATCGGATTTGTTGAAATTCATCAGGTTGGAAGCCTGATTTTCATTCATCAGACTGCACCACCGCCAGTAACGTTCGTCAGCAGAGAGCCTGAGCCCTCCCGAATATCTGTTTAGCTGCCTCAGTTTGTTGCCAAGCTTGCTGTGTCGTGATTGTGGCATGTTCTGCCAGAGAAAATGTGAGCCGCGAATCATGCGGTTTCTGAACGTTTTGTCCAACGCCTGTTTGTGCGCCAGATGTTTGTTATATCCGGCAAACATCTCATCAGCACCATCCCCGCTCAATGCAACACGTACATTTTTTGCCGTGAATTTGCTCAGACTGTATACGGCCAGGGCCGAAGAATCTGCAAACGGTTCATCAATGTAATCCAATACCTCCGGCAGGTCGTTTAGCATGTCGGTTTTGCTGATCCGAAAGCTGTGGTGATTTGTATTGAACTTTTTGGCTACGACTTCAGCATCCCCGGTTTCATCGAAAAAGGATTCGCCTTCAAATCCCAGCGAGTAGGTGTTGAGTTGTTTGGTATGCCGTGAGGCCAGAGCTACCACAACAGAGGAATCTATGCCCCCGCTCAAAAAGGCGCCAAGCGGGACGTCAGAAAGCAGTCTGCGCTGCACAGCGTTGTCCATCCGTTTTTCAAGCTCTGTCATGGCTTCGCTGTACGTGTAGTTTGATGTGTTGTCCTCTGCCGGATCAGGAAGCTCGTAATATGTACTATGACTGATGCCATCCTGAGTGATCTCAATATAGCTGCCAGGTTTCAATCTGTATATATCACTGAGCATGCTCCGGTTATCCGGCACGTAATTTAGCTGCAGATAGGCATAGAGACTCGACTCGTCAAGCTTGCGGGGGACAGGATATTCCAGCAGTGCTTTCATTTCTGAAGCAAATGCAAAAAAATCATCCCCATGATAATAATACAGGGGTTTTATTCCCAGGCGATCACGTGCCACCAGTAATCGACCTTTATTACTGTCCCATACGGCAACAGCAAAGCATCCATTGATGTATTTTATGAAATCAATCCCGCATTTCCGGTATAGGTGTAAAATTACTTCTGCATCAGAGTCAGTACGGAATTCATAGCCATCCTGGCTTAATTCATTACGAAAATCGCGGTGATTGTAAAATTCTCCATTGAATACAACAACAAGCTTACCATCATCGAACAAAAACGGCTGATTGCTTTGTTCCCCTGGGTCTATAATTGATAAACGCGAGTGCCCGAGGTTTACCGGCCCCTCGCTGTGCGTAAGCTGGACATCCGGGCCCCGTTTACTTAGTTTGTTTACGGAAGAACGGGTATGTGATTGAAAATCACTACCAGACTGACTGAACGATAAAATACCTGTTATACCACACATAATACTGTCAACTTAATGGCTAAAGTAATAAAAAATCGCATACGCATTTATGTTTTTTGTGCAAATAATAACCCGAATGACAGATACTGCAGCCCTTAGCGATTACTTGTTTTAAGGGTGTCTGTTGTCAGGTTTTACCAACTGTTATTTTCTTTGTACCATCCGGCATACATGCTGTAATTGTTGGCAATACGCTCATTCATTTCCCGGCTTTGATCAGGATCAACATCTTTTATTTTTTTTGCCGGTGTCCCAGCATAAAGCGAATTAGGCTCAACCCTTGTTCCTGCTTTGACCAGAGAGTTGGCTGCAATGATAGCATTTTCTCCGATTATAGCATGATCTAATATAACCGCACCAATCCCTATCAATGCCCTGTCATGAATTTCGGCCCCGTGAATTGTGGCATTATGCGCGATGCTTACATTATCACCAATATTAATTGTGGATTTTTTATACAATGTATGCAAAATAGCTCCGTCCTGAATGTTTACATTGTTACCAATGCGAATGGAGTTTACATCGCCCCGCAGCACAGTATTGTACCAGATGCTGCATTTATTACCCATCTTTACATCGCCTATAATAACCGCTGTTTCTGCTAAAAAACAGTTGTTCCCCATTTCAGGAATGGTATTTCGTACGTTTTTAATTAAAGCCATAGTATTTTTGGTTAAAGATAGTGATTCTGATAATTGTTTTCATAATTAATGAACAAAGCGCAGGCCTTTCTGTTTAAAAGTGATTAATGAATTTGTATGGACATAAAAGGCTTTTATAAAAAACACACAATTGCTCTGTGGCTCGTTTTCGTTGGATTGGTGGCAGGCTTTTTGTATTACTATTTTGTAGGCTGTGCTAGTGGTGCATGCCCCTTGAAAAAATTGTGGTATTATGATATGGCCCTCGGTGGATTGCTGGGGTGGGTTGTCGGTGATACCATTGATAATTGGTTAATCAAAAAAAAGAAACGTAATGAGAAATCTGATTAAAAATGGCGTGTTGAGCCTGATGCTGACACTGCTGGTTTCAGCAGGCTTTAGCTCTTGTGGTGCCGGTGAACCCGGTGGAGATGTGATTGTGGTAGAAAAGGAATCTGAGTTTTATGATTACGTCAATGATGAAACACCGGTGCTGGTGGATTTTTATGCCGATTGGTGTCGTCCTTGCAAAGTGCAGGGGCCAATTGTTGAGGAGTTAAGTACCGAATTGAAAGGCAAGGTACATGTGCTAAAACTCAATGTGGATAATTTTCCTCGTATTGCCTCCAAATATCAGGTGCGGAGCATTCCGACCAGCATGATTTTTATGGATGGTAAGCAGGTATGGAAGGCGATTGGTTTGCAGCAGAAAGCAAGCCTGCAGGCTGCCATTAACAAATATGCTGCTACAAAAGAAACCAATTAAGTTTTCCATATTGGCTGAAATTTGATAATTTAGCCTGCTATGTCAGGTAAAACATCATATGGCAAAGCTATGGTGGCCGGCTGGCTGGCCATTGTTGGTAATGTGTTCCTCTTTGGGCTCAAATTCTGGGTCGGGATTGTAAGCGGGAGTGTTGCCCTTATGGCTGATGCATGGCATACCCTGAGCGATTCGGCCTCCTCCATTGTATTGCTGATATTTTATAAAGCAGCAAACAAGCCTCCCGATATGATGCATCCCTACGGGCATGGTCGTTTCAGATTGGTGGCTTCGGTAATCATCGGTGTTATCCTTTTTGTGATTGGGGCAAACTTTGGTGTTGAGGCTGTTAAACGCCTGATTGAACATCAGCCCTCACATTTCGGTACGCTTGCTATTGTCGTGACAATCATTTCCATGCTTGTGAAAGAAGGCATGGCGCAGTATTCTTTTTTTGCTGCCAGAAAACTGAATGCACTCAGTCTGAAAGCAGATGCATGGCACCATCGCAGCGATGCCATTTCATCACTTGTGATTTTGATTGGAATCATTTTCCAGAAATATGCATGGTGGATTGATGGTGTGCTGGGAATTTTGGTTGCCCTTGTTATCTTTTATACCGCCTGGCATATTATCGTAAAAGCAATTGATGTTATTCTTGGAAAAAAACCGGATGGTGAGATGATCCTGAAAGTACGCAAGATAGCAAACAATGCCGCTGGCTTTGATGTGCTGTCCCATCACTTTCATGTGCATTCATACGGCGATCACCAGGAACTGACATTTCACATCTCCATGCCCGGGGATTTGCCGCTTGACCATGTGCATGAAACCATGTGCAAAATCCGTAAAGCCATAAAAGACGAACTCGATGTTGAACCAACCATTCAGGTGGATGCAATGTAAACGTATCATTATAGTAACCCTGGGTCTGGTTTTTTCTTTGCAAATTGTTGCGCAGGAATACCCGCATCTTGCCATGATGGCAAAATACAATCAATACCGCCAACGGCTTGAAAATGAGTTTGTTCTGGTCAGTGAAAATGTTGAGCACTATGGCGTAAATATTCCTGCTGTGGATCGCAGAACCAATAAGTGGGGCAGAGACATTCTCAGTTGGAGCGATGGTAACAGCAATTTCAATAATTACATTATTTTTCTGGTGACAGAAATTGAATTGCTTAAGCGCAACAATATGCCGTATCAACACAGCCTCGCACAATTGTATTACGCTATGCTGGCTTTGGAGCGGCTGGATTTATATTCTGAGTACAACCTGCGAACCAGCCACAACAAGAAAATCCTTTGGGAAGGCGATTCCATCAGTAGCTACATCCGCTATCCGGCAGATATTAACGGTTTTATGATACGGGATGATGTGAGTTTTGGATTCTGGAAAAACAACTATAAACGCTTCGGGTTTGAATTCGGAAATCCCAATGAGAATTCCACTGGCACAAACCGGTATAAATCGATTTTTCAGGAAGGAACCATCCCCATGCAGGGTCTGAGCCAGGATGTGATTGTGCATCACCTGGAGGCCATGGCAATTTTGGAGCATTTCATGTCAGATGAATATGTTGGCGATATCCCTGTGAACTTTATCAACAGCATGACACCGGATTACCTGAAATCCAAAGGTATTATGGCAGCAGACAGCATTTATTTTGATCTCTGGGCTAAGGATATGAGCCTGCGTCTGTTTAGCAATCTCACCCAAAACAACAGACAGTCCGCCATGGTGTTTAAACCCTGGTTTAGCATGGGGAAAATAAAACCGGTGGAACTGTTCAGCCTCCTCTCAACCCGGTGGTATATTATGAATCCAGTAACTGAACATCCGGTAAGAGAGGGGTCCGGTGAGGATTTTGGTGTTCTTGTAAATGCTTATGGCTTTGCGGAAACGGTAAAAGCGATAAGTGGCCGCAATGATTTGCATTTTGAAGGTTCCGGGCATGGTTTTCTGAGATGGCTTTTTAAAACGGTGTTTTACAAAGAGTTTAAGTTGCCACTGGGGGCTGCAATTGCCTTTCCACGAAACTGGGATGATAATAAAACACGCTCCCTTGCAGCCTTTGGCAATGTGCATGGTACACGTGAACCGGTGTTTAATGCCTTGCGAAATCTGGGCGACCCGGACGAATACCGTTATTACATCCTGACAAACTACCTGCTTAACAAAACAGAACTGGCGCAGGTGTATGCTCCTGATAAATTAACATGGACGGAAGATTCTACCTGGTTTGCAGATGTGTTAATGGAAGCACCGCCTGATGGTCCTTTTTCAGATACAACAAAACCCGGATATTCAATACACTGGTCAACTTCCTCACGCATTGTATGGCCAACTACTGCACCAACCCGGAAAGCTGAAGCCGATTATGATTTTGCGGGCATGGATTACCTGATGCTGCATAACCTTTACCGGCTTGTTTATTGTGAGGATGATTTCTTCTTATGGTTTGATCCTGTCAGAGAAAAATCAACACGCGAAAACATGCAGATATCAACATCCAGACAACAAAACCGCATGTTTTACCTCCATGCACCGGTAGCAGAAGAGCAAAAAGGTGGGAATAAACCCGCAAGGCATAAAATCAGTCCTGACCGGCTTCAAAAAATCGATAAAATTCCTCGCCGTTGATGCTGTCCGTAAGCTGCATGTATTCGATAATCTCGTCCGGCAGCATGTAATATTTGCGTTTGTAATTGATGTAATTCGGGCTGGCCTGGCTTCCTGTTTTGTGCAATGGGTCACCCAAAAATCACTATTTATTTGTTATATCAT
>CAYQMB010000098.1:0-11554 GCA_964418565.1 uncultured Bacteroidales bacterium
TGATAGTATTGTTTACATGCTGACTGAAATTTGTGCAGCAATTGGATGGGTACGATTCTGCAGGTAGTACCGTGATGAATAAATTATCGGATTAATACCAATTTCTGAAAATTTGATTAGCTTTGATTCTTTTACCGAAAAATGCAAGCTTATGTATGAGTCATTAAAGCTGATGGATGAATCCACCCTGAATTTCAGTCAGGATGGTCTGCTTATTTTAAACATTGCCATAGCCTTTATCATGTTTGGTGTTGCGCTGAATATCACACCGGGCAGCTTTAAGGCATTAATTGTTAAGCCAAAAGCCACAATTGTGGGTGTTATATCTCAGTTTGTTTTACTGCCGGCAATTACGTTTGGGCTTGTGATGGTTTTGAATTCATTTCATCTGATTACGCCTGGCGTAGGCCTCGGTATGCTACTAGTTGCCAGTTGTCCGGGCGGAAATGTATCCAATTTCATTTCATCTTATGCCAATGGTAATGCAGCGCTATCGGTGGGTCTGACCGCAATATCAACCATAGGTGCTATATTCATCACGCCACTGAATTTTGCATTTTACGGCAGCATGTTTGCGGCCAAATCGCCACTGCTGGTACCGATTGAAATTGATCCGGTGGAGATGTTTAAAACGGTTGTCTTATTGCTTGGCATACCTATAGTTTTGGGCATGCTCTTTGCCTGGAAATTTCCGAAAACCACGGCCAAAATTTTCAAAACCGTTCAGAACATATCACTGGTGTTTTTCTTTGGCATGGTAATCATCATGTTTGCCAATAATTTTGAACACTTTCTGAATTACATGGTGTGGATTGTGATTCTTGTTTTTCTGCACAACCTACTGGCCTTATCCACGGGATACAGTTTCGCAAGCCTGTTTAAGCTCAAAAAACGTAACCGCCGAACCGTTACGATTGAAACCGGCATACAAAATTCAGGTCTGGGGCTGGTGCTTATTTTCAATCCCGCAATCTTTCCGGAAAGCCTGGAAACCGGCGGCATGTCAATAGTTACAGCCTGGTGGGGGATTTGGCACATCGTAGCTGGTTTGGTAATTGCAAGAATATGGCGTAATTTTGCCTACACTGATGAAGCGTAATACAATCCGACATATCACCTCTTACTCATGGTCATACCGTATAGCCAGTGTGTTTGTTGATTTGATGCACTTTTTATTTTACCGCAAAATTGTTGTCGAAGGCAAAGAAAACATTCCCAAAACCGGTCCGGTTATATATGCTCCCAATCACCAGAATGCTCTGATGGACCCTCTTGCTGTGCTTTTCACTGCCAGGCAACAGGTGGTATTTATGGCACGGGCCGATATTTTTCACATACCGCTTCTGCCCGGCTTTTTCCGCTGGCTAAAAATTCTGCCAATCTACCGCATCCGCGATGGAAAAGCCAACCTTAAACATAACGATGCCAGTTTTGATGCCGTCATCAACGTGCTGGAAAACGGCCGTCCCATTGGGCTGTTTCCAGAAGCAAAACACAGTAATAAGCGACATCTGCTTGGCTACAAAAAAGGCATCCCCCGCATTGCTTTTCAGGCAGAAGAAAAACACAATTTTCAGTTGGGTGTGAAAATTTTGCCGGTAGGCATCTATTACAGCAAATACAATACCTTCCGAAGCATCCTTCACGTGCGCTACGGCAAACCCATTGAAGTATCCGAGTATAAAAAAGAGTACGAGGAAAGCGAAAACAAGGCCATGCTTCACCTGCGTGACGATATGAAAGCGGCAACCGAGCCGCTGGTAATCAACATCCGCAAACTGGATTTTTACGATATGTACGAATCCCTGCGGACACTGTATGTGAAAAACATGGTAAAACGGATGCGCCTGGGCAAACTCAATCAGGAAAATAAGTTTATTGCAGACCGGATGACCATTCGCATGCTTGATCGTTATGCCGATGATTATCCGGATAAAATGAAAGCGCTGCGCAACAAAATGGATAACTACCGGCGGCTCCGTAATAAATACAGATTATCAGATCAATCCATTGGAAAAGAAAAAATCAACGCGTTCCGATTGCTGTGGAATGCCTTCCTGTTGCTGGTATTTTCACCAGTTTTTATATATGGATTCATCAACAATGTTATTCCATACATCATTCCAAAATCATTGGTGCTTTTAATTAAAGACAAGCAGTTTCATTCATCAATAAAATTTTTGTGGGCACTTTTCTTCCTGCCCATCATTTACCTTGCGCAAGCGGCCATTGTCTGGGCTGTTACCAACAGCTTTCTGATTGCGCTAGCCTATATCTTTTCGATTGCCATTACCGGCATGCTGGCTCAATTGTATGTTGAATGGTTTGCCCTTGTTCGCCGTGATTTATGGCTTTACCGTCTGAAAAAGACAAACAAAAAAGTTTTTCAACGCATTAAATCGCTCCACGCTGACATCATTAATCACCTGGACTACATCCTCGATTTTTACGGTGGTAAAATATAATTTTTTTTCTTGTGATTTCTTCCCAGGGTAATCCATAAGCCACTCCCGGCATGCAATTTAAAATTCCTGGGCTGGAACAAAATCCAACAGGCTCAGGTGTCTGTAATAACAGACTCAACATGTAAAAAATCACAAATAATCCGACCTTTTTAAACCTGTTTTATGGAATTTTTCCATTTGTGGCATCTATAAACAAAACAGGAAACCAAAAAACAAAAGATATGAAATCATTCAGTATTTTAATTATCGGATTACTATTCAGCCTGAACGGATTTTCGCAGGCAGAAATTAAGGGAAGTGTAAAAAGCAAAAACAACCAAGCCCTGGAAAATGCAATGGTACACCTTTACAAGCAATCAACACCAGTGGACTCTGTAAAAACAGACTCTAAAGGCCTTTTCCGGTTTGAAAACCTGGAGTCAGGAGCATATCAGGCTTTTGCAAGCAAGCAGGGATATCAGAAATCCATACCGCAGTCTGTTGTCCTTGGAAAAACATCAACAATCAGCCTTAATTTTGTATTAAAACCGGTTAAACATGTTGTTGTGGAAGAATTAAGCGTTGTAGAAGATGTTGAAGAAGAATCGGACATCAGCATATCCCTTGATATGTCAACATCGGTAAAATCCAAATCAGAGGCAAACCGTTCATTTGCCGGCGGACAAATCGCCTTACATGAAAGCAGACCGGTACAGCACAACACCGAATCTTACGATTACATTGATGAAAACACATTTAAAGCGGTGGTTGACGATCCCTTATCCACATTTTCCATTGATGTGGACAGAGCATCCTATGCCAACGTTCGCCGCTTTATCCGAAACAATCAGATGCCCCCGAAAGACGCTGTCCGCATTGAGGAAATGATCAATTACTTTGATTATGATTACCCACAGCCCGAAAACGGTCACCCGTTTTCTGTCAATACCGAGCTTGGTGCCTGCCCGTGGAATGCAGAAAATGAATTGCTGATGATTGGCCTGAAGGGCGAAGAGCTGGAAAGTGAGTCTGTCCCGGCATCCAATATTGTGTTTTTGATTGATGTATCAGGCTCGATGAACTACCACAACAAGCTACCATTGCTGAAAAAATCATTCAACATATTGATCGACAAACTCAGACCTCAGGACAAGGTAGCCATGGTAGTATACGCCGGCAGCTCAGGTCTTGTTCTTGAATCCACGCCCGGCAGTGAGAAAGAAAAAATCCGTGCAGCCTTAAATCGTCTCGAATCCGGTGGCAGTACTGCCGGAGGTGCCGGTATAAAGCTGGCCTATAAAGTGGCAAAGGAAAATTACATTCCGAATGGTAACAACCGGGTTATCCTTGCCACAGATGGCGATTTTAATGTCGGACCCAGCAGCGATGCGGAAATGGAACGCCTGATTGAAAGCAAACGGGAGGAAGGAGTTTTCCTGACCGTTCTGGGCTTTGGTATGGGCAATTACAAGGATTCCAAAATGGAGCGCCTCTCCAACAAAGGCAATGGCAATTACGCGTACATCGATAACATTCTGGAAGCCAAAAAAATGTTTGGAGAAGAAATCTGGGGCAGCTTATACACCATTGCCAAGGATGTAAAAATCCAGATTGAATTTAATCCCGCTAAGGTTAAAGCATACCGTCTGGTTGGGTATGAGAACCGTTTGCTGAATAAAGAAGATTTCAATGATGATACCAAAGATGCCGGAGAAATTGGTGCCGGACATGCTGTAACCGCGCTTTATGAAGTTATTCCAGCCGGAACAGAAGGAAAAATCAACGATGTTGATGAGCTGATCTACCAGAAACGGAAAACAAAATTCTCCGATGACCTGATGACACTCAAATTACGTTACAAAGCACCAGATGAAAACAGCAGCCGGTTGATAAGCAAATCTGTAAAACACAACGATATCTACCGTAATTCCAACAGTGAAAATTTTAATCTCGCAGCATCCATTGCCATGTTTGGTATGCTGTTGCGCGAGAGCGAATTCATTGGAAATGGAGATTACGATCATGCACTTGATCTGGCACGGAAAGCAAAAGGAAAAGACAGTTTTGGATACAGACAGGAATACATTGGCCTGATGGAAAATGCCGCATTGTTACACTAAGTCAGTTTATAGCTCGCTGATGTAAGAAAAGGGGAAATGTGCTTTGTGCCGTTTCCTCTTTTTGATGGTTTAAATCCGGAACCAGCCTTTTTTCCTTCGTGGGAATGAGGGCTCATGCGGTCGGTTTCCTTCATTCAGTAATATATTACGCACAGTTTCCCAGCCGGGGAATCCGCCAAAATTTCTGTCATCAATGTAAATATCAGCAATGATTTTTCTGGAGAGGTATTGATTAAATTCTTCATCCGGGAAAGATTGATTAATCGCCCAGAACATCAGGCCGTTTTCCATGCAAAACTCAACAGCTTCCTGCAGCAGGTCACCATCGCGGTATGTCCATAGTATAATTTTGTGGCCTATTTCAGTAAGGCTAATAAGGGTTTCAAAAGCGCCGGGCAAAGGCTCACCAATGTCAGGGTACGCATGTTCCACTATGGTACCATCAAAATCTACCGCTATACGTAAACCTTCCTCCATTGGTTATTCTTTTTTGTAGAGCAAAACCCGGTTATTGGTGGCATCACTTGCAGGCCTCATGTCAAGTTTGGTTTCTGTAAGTGAATTAATGCTTGTACGTGATATTTCATCCGAATCATCAAATTCTATGATGATGGTTTTCCCATCGGGAGTGATGCGCCATTTTCCAGTGCGCGGGGGCTCCAGGCTCAGTTTTTTGTAGGAACCATCAGCATTAAATACGAACTCGGTGCTGTCCTTGAGCCTTTTAAACTTTTGCTCAAATACTTTCATGTACTCCTCTGACAAATCAAGATCCATATACATGGTATCAATTTTCCATCGTCCTGTGAGATAGGATTCATGTTTCTCCTGCAAATCACTCTGTCCCTTCAGACTCAGCAGGGGAATCAGCACCAGCAGAATTGTCGTTAATATTCTGGTCATCATTGGTTTTTGGATTTTGATTTTCGACATTGAATATACGTACGTCCACATCAATATGTTTCAATAAGCCGGGTAATCTTTCTCTGCTGGTATCTGAAAAAAATACCTGCCCGTAATTATCATCTGACAAAAGGTTTACCAACTGATTAATACGTTGGGCATCCAGTTTATCAAAAACATCATCAAGCAACAACAACGGTCTCACATCCACTGTCTGATGGATAAAGTCAAACTGAGCCAGTTTCAGGGCAATGATGAGGGTTTTTTCCTGTCCCTGCGATCCGGTTTTTTTCAGGGGATAGCCATTTAGTTCAAAATCCAGGTCATCACGATGGGTACCTGCTGTGGTATGCCTCAGGTACAAATCGCGCTGCCGGTTGTCTTTCAGGAGCTGCTCAAGGGGTTTTTCAAACAAACCGGACTTGTAATTGATACTAACCTGTTCTGCATCACTGGAAATGATTTCATAATACCGGTTAAAAATCGGCACAAGAGCTTCTACCGCTTCTCTGCGTTTTTGATGAATGTACGTTCCGGCACTCACCAGCCGTTCGTCCCAGATCATCAGCGCATCCTCATCGTATGGATTTTCAGGGCTCAGCTTTTTCAGCAGGGCATTGCGTTGTTCCAGGGCCCGTTTATACTGTATCAGTTGCTGGAGATAATATTTATCGTATTGGGAGATTACACCATCGAGGTATTTTCGCCGAAGTTCACTACCCAGATGTATAATTTCTGTATCAGATGGGGTAATAAAAACCAGAGGCAGCAAACCAATGTGTTCGGAAAATTTATCGTATTGCTTACCATCCCGCTTCACCTGTTTTTTGCTGTGGCGCTTCAAACCGCAAACCACATTCACTTTTTCACCTTTTATATCATACCGTCCCTGCAGGACAAACATTTCTTCACCGTGCCGTATGGTTTGCCTGTCGATGGCATTAAAATGGCTTTTTGTAAACGACAGGTAATAAATGGCATCCATCAGGTTTGTCTTTCCAACGCCGTTATCACCAAGGAAACAATTAAACCGGGGTGAAAAATCCGCTTCAAATTCCCCGATGTTTTTAAAATTCAGTATGGATATGTGTTTTAAATGCATATCGCTGTAAATGTACAGAATTTTTTAGGTTTCTGAAACCGCAGGAACGGATGAAATGTCAAACCTTATCATGCATACCGTCCGACAGGAGGGAAATCACACGTTCTTGCGTATGAGAGATGTGTTTTAAAGCCGACAGGTTTAAAAAATCCCTTCTCAGTGCATTGATATGCTGCAACCGGCTTATTTCCGGCTGTCCGTCTTTGCAGACAAGGTACAGAATGGCTGTTTTTAACTGCTGATTTTTTACCCGGCTCACCATTGGGCTGATTTTTGCCGGATGAATGTGAATATACCGCATGTCATTACCGGCACGCATCAACCACAGCGAACCATCGGAAACCGGCAGACTTTCGTAATCTGAAACCGTATCAAGCCAGGCAAAATAACCCGGTTTTTCAAATATGCCTTCGGCTTCCAGCCGTTTCCGGATGTCATCACAAACCTGCTGCACAGTCATATTTCCATAATAAATATCCGTCACCGACTCACCAATCATCAGCAGGTGGTTTTTGATAACCTGAGATTCCTGCAGCCTCAACACAGGTATATGAGACCGAATGTAACCAAGGTGATGCTTCCACGGGTTTAACAGAAAAGGATCGGGTATGGCATTCAGGTACGATTTCATTCCCTGCAAGATACAAATTTCAACTAGAATTTGTGTACACCCTCCATCTTATGGCTGGGGGATGTTCTAAGTCAGGCAAACCGGCAGGCAGGCGCCTCCCTTTCCCCCGTGTTAAATTTCATTGGCAGGAAGGCGCCCTTGTGCTCAGTTCACATCATGTTAAATGGATTTTGCTGTATTGTATGCTGTCATAATGGCCTGTCTGGCTTTCGACGGCTTTATGGCATCACCAATCACATGCGTTTTACAGCAACCATCAAGTTCATCTTTCAGGCTGTTTTCTGAGCGCATACCAGTAGCAATGATAATTTTGTCAATATTGCGGATAACGGTTTGCTGATGTTTTTCATCTTCAATCAACACATCCTTATCTTCAAGTATTTCCGTAACTTTGTGTTTAAGATAAATTTGCGTATTGTTGTCCTGCAATTTTTTCATGGTAAATTTTCGTTCTATCATTTCCATGCCACCGGCAATTTCATCCATCATTTCTACCATAGTAACCCGGCTGCCGGCATCAATTAACTTACTGGCAATTTCCACACCGATTAACCCCCCTCCAATAACAAGCACATTTTCATTTTCAGGTATGTTTTCTTCTTTCAGGAATTCTGCCCAGTAATATTTTTTCAGCCCCTTGACAGGCGGCACAGCCGGCACGGCTCCGGTTGCAATAACAACCTCATCATAACCTGCACTGACAATTTTTTCAGGCGTTGCTTCTTTTTTCAAAACAGGGATTTCTTTTTCCTTGATTTCGTAAAAGTAGTAGTCCAGAATTTCTTTCAGGCTGTCTTTGTTTGGCGGCAGCCAGGCGAGGTTAAACTGTCCGCCCAGCGCATCTTTTTCACAAATGGAAACATCATGCCCGCGCTCTTTAAGGGTAATAGCAGCCTGCATGCCGGCGATTCCACCTCCCACAACAGCAATTCGTTTGGGATGGTCAGCCGGAGCCAGTGCCTCATCCTCTTTCCCGACAAGCGGATTAACAACACAACCAAGCCCCTGCCCTGATTTCACACCACCCAGGCAGCCCTCAGAGCATGCCAGACATGGACGAATGCGGCCGTCTACCTGCCCCAGGTATTTGCCGGTAAACTCAGGATCAGCAATAAGGGCCCGCCCCAGAGCTATGTATTCAGCATGATATTTTTCTTTGAGTTTTTCAACATCTGCACGGGAATTGATACGGCCTACATAAATGACCGGTATATCAATATGCTGTTGAATGGTTTCAGCAAAATCCCAGGTTTTGCCTTTTTTGATGAACATGTGCTGAAAAAACCATGGCGGCGTTGAGCATGCAGTTCCGGCAGTAACATGAACAGCACTTGCTCCATGATTCTCCAGAGCATGAGAAAAACGTATCATATCCTCCAGATGAAAACCTTCGGGTATCATTTCATCCCCGCTGATACGGACAATAACAGGAACATCTACCGCTTTCTTAACCGCCTCCAGAACTTCAAGCGGAAAGCGCTGCCGGTTTTCTGCACTGCCGCCATATTCATCTTCACGGTCGTTGACAAAGGGAGAGAGGAACTGTGCGCCCAGGTACCCATGCCCAAATTGCAACTCAATCATGTCAAAACCAGCGTCTACAGCCCGTTTGGCTGAACGTGCAAAAAGCTCCACGGCCTCCTGTATATCCTGCTTTGTCATGGCACTGGGTTTTGCGCCACCATTTTCGCAGGCCCTGTCCGTCGATGAGAGATACACATTACCCGGAATTTTCGGATTTGCCATGCGCCCCGCATGGTTCAGGTGAGCAATGCTTCTGGCTCCATGCTCATGCAACACAGCATTGAGTTTTTTCAGACCGGGAATTTTGTCATCATCATCAATGCCAAGCTGCGTTGGTAACTCGCGCAATGATTTGTGCATGTAAAGCGGCTCCGGGGTTAAAGCCCCGATGTGTTTGTTACGCGCTTTGTAAAAGTTCAGGTGTTTTTCCAATACCCTACCACTACCATCAGAATAACCCAATTTAATGGGTGCAAAAATAAATGGATTGTTTAGTTGTAACATGATGTTGAATTTTATGATAGTTCGACATTAAGTTTCCAGCATACCCGTTGATTATCGGCTTCATCAGCAAAAGATGCTGCCCGGGCAGGCTTAGCATGCATAAGATACTCACCCGTTATGCGTGGATTTTGTACCTGCAGGCATTGATAAATGTACTCTGCCGCATCGCGAGGAGAATCGCCCATGGCTCCCCAGCCCTTTCGAAGGAGTTTTGTATTGATAACACCAGGATGAAGGCTGTTAATAAGTATGCCTTGTGACTTCAGCTCCGGGGCCAGCTTTTTCACCATCATGATGTTGCACAATTTGGATTCTCCGTAAGCCCGGGATGCATTATAATGCGAGGGGTTCATCACCTGATCAAAGTCCAGCGACTGAGCGTGAATCATAGAGGCAACCTGCAGTATCTGCCCTCCACCCTGCTTCTGCATCACAGGAATAATGCCGTTTATCAGCAAAAAAGCTGCGTATTGGTTCACCATAAAGGTTTTCTCAACCTGCTGAGAACTTACCAGGCTTTTCTCTGACACATAGACACCGGCATTGCTAATAAGCACATCAATGTGGGATTCCGTTTTTTGTATGCGCTCAATCATGAAATTAACATCCGAGATGCAGGTAAAATCAGCTATATAATATTCATGGTGTTCAGACGGATTGATTTCGCTAAGCTCCTCAACAAGCTCCTGCAGTTTTTCCCCGTTTCTTCCGTGTACAAGCAAGCGACACCCTTCGGCAGCCAGCAGCCTTGCTGTTTCCCTGCCTATGCCATCTGTAGCTCCGCTGATAAATACTGTTTTATACATTTTTTTCAACAATTAATAATCTGACATAATTTTTAAAATAATGGTATTCGTTGTTCAGCCTGAAACCGTAGCGTGATAAAATCTCTGTCCAGTTTTTTTCAATATAATCAAAAGCATACGGACACTCAATGGTTTTAAAAACAAAACGATGATGCCAGGGCATGGCAGCCATATCAAATTCGGCAAAATCCAGGATAATGAATTGTCCACCGGGTTTAAGCATGTTTTGCACGTTTTCAATGAGGGTTTTTCTCACCTCATGGGGAAACCCGTGAATCACAAAGGAGATAAACACTTTATCATACAGCGTACCGGTGTCAAGTGGTTTGTCGGCTCTGTCCCGTATGAAATGCACATTGTCAAAATCCTTACAGCTTGCAAGAAATTGTTTTTCCATTTTGTCAGAGATGTCCACTCCCGTTATGCTTCCTTTTTTTGAAATATAAGGCTGCATCAAACAAGCGTTACGGCCCGTACCACATCCCAGATCAATGATATCATCATCCGGCTGTATACCCATATCCCGTATGGCTGATTTAATAAACTTATGATACAAGCCAAAGCTGGCCAGATTGAGAATTGTGTCGTAATAACGTGACACCAGGGGTGACAGCTCGACACCGGATTCAGGGTATATTTTTCTTTGTTTGCTCATAATATTATCTGTAAAACACAGAATCTTCTTTTTCAATAAAATCTTCATCGTGATGGCCCAGCTCTTTTTCCACCATTTCATTTTGGAGCGACTTCACCATATCCACTGAAGGCAGATAAGGCTTTATATCCAACACCGGAGTTCCATCAAACGCGTCAGCGCCACGCAGGTATAAAGTATCACCAGCGATGCGTTCGAGTTTAACAATGGAAAATCCGATGGGATTCGGTCTCTTTGGGCTGCGTGTAGAATACACACCAAATGTATGTTCGTGATTAGCCTCAGGGGGTTCTACATGCGCATCCCAGTCACTCACAAGGGTAAAATGGTAAAGAACAACAATGTATTCGAACCAATCGAGAAAATCAAGCGCATCACCGCCGTACTCAGCATTCAGTACAATGGTAGCCAGGGAATCGGGACGTAAAATCCCCTGCCTTGGTGCACCGGTATCCGGTGTATACGGTGTGTGAAAATATCCAATCGGTTCATAACGTATTGTGTCATCAGAGCTGGCAATCACAGCGGTCGTCATCAATAACATCAGACCGGCTGTTACTGCCATTGTTTTCATATCAAAAAGCTTTAAAGACACGCGCCAGCGAAAAGCCGGGTGCATCCAGTTTTAAATCCAAAAAATAGCCAAAGGGTGTTTGGCTGGTTTCAAATCCTGAGTTGGTCATACGCTCCTCCAGTCGGTTAAGAAAACCCATTGTAAACTGAGGGTCAGCTTTGCTATCGGACAGATGAGCAAAACTGTGCAATACCAGTTTTCGGGATTCATTTTTTTTCATAATCCACTTGATTTGTTTTACCAGCTTTTTAAACACTGAATTTTCATTTTCCTCATCTTCTTTTTCAATTT
>CAYQMB010000099.1:0-11350 GCA_964418565.1 uncultured Bacteroidales bacterium
CAATGATATAACAAATAAATAGTGATTTTTGGGTGACCCATTGCACAAAACAGGAAGGTACAACAATTTTTATTTTCTGCTTTGAAAAACTGCAATTTTCACGAAAAATGCAGAAATTTTTACCAGCTAAAAAAAGCAGCAGACGAAAGACTGCTGCTTTTTATGCGCTTAAATAATTTCAGCCTTCAATATCGGGAGCTTCGTCGCGAAGCTTGTGTTCTGTATTTCTGCTTTTGTAAATATCCAGTGCCAGATACAAAGCTTTGCGGAAGGCTTCATTGGAAGCTTTTCCATCACCGGCAATTTCATAGGCGGTTCCATGGTCAGGGGAGGTTCGCACAATAGGCAGGCCGGCAGTAAAATTAACACCTCCATCTTCTGCGAGAGCTTTAAATGGAGCAAGGCCCTGGTCGTGGTACATGGCCAACACGGCATCAAAGGCCTCGTACGATGCATTGCCAAAAAATCCATCCGCAGGGTATGGCCCAAGCGCCATGATATCCTCTTCTCTGGCTTTATCCAGTGCGGGTATGATAACCTCCTGTTCTTCTTTACCCAGCAGACCTTCATCTCCAATATGGGGATTAAGGCCTAAAACTGCAATTTTAGGTTTCCTGATGCCAAAATCATATATAAGACTTTCATTCAGCACGCGGAGTTTTTTTAGAATGGCTTCTTCAGTGATGTTTTCAGAAATTTCAGAAATGGGAAGATGCCCGGTTACCACACCGACTTTCATCTTGTCACTGATCATAAGCATCAGGTAATCATCACTATCAAAGCGTTCTGCCAGATATTCTGTGTGGCCTTTAAAATCAAAATCCTCACGCTGAATATTGCGCTTGTTGATGGGAGCTGTTAACAGGGCATCAATTTTTCCTGTCTGCAGGTCATTTACTGCTGCTTCGAGCGCCAGGAAGGAAGATTCCCCGGCTGCTTCCGTGCTTTTACCCAATTCCACACGAATGTTGTCATCAATAATATTGATCACATTGGCCCGTTTTGGATTGGCTTCTGTAGCATCGTTGATGTGATTCAGGCTAAAATTGCCAATATTTATGGCCTTGCGATGATAGGCTGCTACTTTGGGCGATCCGTAAAGAATGGGTGTGCAGAAGTCAGTTAAACGGTTGTCTATTAATGTTTTGATGATGATTTCATAGCTAATGCCATTGATGTCACCATGGCTTATTCCAAGTCTTATTTTATCCATAATGTTAGTTTACTTTATTCTGTTCACGAAAATAGAAAAAATCCATTAAAAGCCTGACACCGATTCCTGTTCCGTTTTTGCCTCTGTAATTGTCAGCAGATTCCAGAAAGGCAGGGCCGGCAATGTCAAGGTGTATGTATGGATAATCGGTAAAATGTTCAAGAAATTTACCGGCCGTGATGGCACCGGCATTTCGTCCGCCTACATTTTTCATATCGGCGATATCGGATTTGAGTTCTTCTTTATAATCATCCCAGAACGGTAGCTCTGCAATGCGCTCGTGACGGGCAAAACCTGATTTCTTAAGGGGCTCAAGATTATCTGATGAATTGGTCATTGCTGCGATGGCTTTAATGCCGACAGCCACTTCGGCTGCACCGGTTAAGGTTGCCAGGTCAATCACCAGGGATGGTTCGTATTGTTTGGCATAACTGAGTGCATCGGCAAGAATCATCCGGCCCTCAGCATCGGTATTAAGCACTTCAACGGTGGTGCCGTCATGCATGTGAATGACATCCTGTGGAAGGTAGGCGTCCTTGCCCGGCCGGTTGTCCGTTGCGGGCATCAGGCCAATCACATGAACCTGTGCATTGGATTCTGCCAGGGCCAGCATTGTTCCTGCAACTGCCGCCGCGCCAGCCATGTCGGATTTCATCAGGTCCATGCTGCCTTTGGTTGGCTTAAGGCTTAAACCACCGGTGTCAAACATCACGCCTTTACCCACAAGAACTACGGGTTTGCTGTTGGTTGGATTTTCGGGTTTCCATTCTACTATGTTGAATGTCGGGCCGGTTTCACTGCCTTTGTTTACAGCAATGATTCCTCCCATTTTCAGAGCTTCGATTTGTTTTTTGTACAGGCTGTCAGATTTCAGGTTGGTATCCTTGTATTTTTCAGACAGTACAGTTGCAAAATGTTCCGCATTCAGGTGGGAGTGAGGCTCGTTTACCAGATCGCGGGCGAAGTACACCCCTTCAATGACAGCCTGCAGACGGTCTGTGTTTTTTGAATCTGTATTTTTGCTGATGATACCAAGTGATTTCAGGCTGTTGGCATCTTTCTTCTTCAGGTATTTTAAAAACTGATAGTTTGACAGGGCAATGCTTTCTGCCAGATCTTCCCAGGCTGTGGGGTTATCCGTTTTGTCCTCAATCATCAGATTTGCCACCTTGTGTTTGTTGGCTGTCTGACACACGTCAAAACCGTGTTTCCTCAGTTTTTCACGTTGCTCGTTGCTGTGTGAGTCTTCAATAACAAGCACAAAAGATTGCTTAAAATAGCTATTGATATGAATCAGTTTATCATTCTTTTCGATTTGTTGGTTAACGTAGGCTGCTTCTGTTTTGGTGAAAGACAGATTTTCTACCGGGGTGGATTTTGTAATCAGGTATGCCACCGATTTGTCCGGATCTCTGGTTTCCTGATGCGATATCGTAAAATTCATAATATTTAATTTTGTTACGAAGGTAAGGATAAAAACGGAGAATCAGGAAGGTGGTTACGGGTAGATTTTCATATTGCCACTTGGAATAATTTTGTGTTTTTTCAGGGCGTGCCCCTTTTTGTTTTCAGCAATGATGAGAGCTTTACTGTCGTTCCTTATAATTTTTATACTAGTCTGTTACAATTTGTAGAACAAAAAGGGTCGGCCTTTGCCTGCAAGCTGCTGTGCACCGGTTTGTGCCTGATTTGCTGCAGCAGGAGTTCCGCCTGGTTACACTCTGCTGCAGCTCAGGCACATTAAGCCGTTGCTTTAGCAGGCTTTCCAGCGCCGTCCTCACGCATTCGGGACCCGTAAAGAAAAAGGGGCCATTTGCGCCAGGTAGGAGGCGGATTAGCTCAGGGGTGGCGATGCACTGGTTTTGCCCTTTGAGCAGGGCGACCGAAGGAAGCCCCTGACGAAACGAAAGGCAAACCTGCAGAGCCGCCCCTGACTAGAAGCCGTATACCGTAAAGGCGCCCACAAAAAATTAAACGTATTCTTTACGTTCCACAATGGTAATCTGTCCATCCCCCAGCTCGAGGTATCCCTGATCATAACAGAATTTGTAGGTGTGCCCTTTTTTGGTCTGATAAATGTTGGTCAGGTAGTCGAAATTGAATCCGGCATCCAAAAGTGTTTTTTTCTGAACTTTTGCCATACCGTGTGGGTTATATTTATGAAGTATGCGTCTGTTTTTTCGCAAAATATTGTTTATATTACGCATGATGTTGTTATAATCTTTGCGTAGTCGATTATTGTAAGTGTTTCTGCACTGGTCGCTGCAGAATTTTTTATCTGCACGGCCATTAAAGGTTTCTTTACATTCTAAACAGACTCGTTTCATAGTTTAAGGCTCTATTGAGTAACTAAAGTACGAATTTAATGCAACTAAACAAAAAATATATAATATTATGATGAAAAAAATTGTTTACACGCTTTTTGTATTTGCAATGCCAATTATGCTGATGGCTCAAAGTAACTCAACAGCTTATGAGTTGTACAGTCAGGATGGTGATGATGTGACTTTCAGTGAAATGCTTGATGAGATTTCCCAAAATGATGTTGTGTTTTTTGGAGAGTTGCATGATAATCCAATTTCACACTGGCTTGAACATGAGATTGCTAAAGCTCTTTATGAATTCCATGGTGATGATTTGATTCTGGGTGCAGAAATGTTTGAGCGGGATCAGCAACTTGTGTTGGATGAATATACAAGTGGTATTATTTCCGAAAAGAAATTTGAGCAGGCAACGCATTTTTGGCCAAACTATCAGACAGATTACAAAAAACTTGTGGATTTTGCTGCAGATAAAAATCTTCCGTTTATAGCTACCAATGTTCCACGCCGTTATGCTTCAATAGTATACAATAACGGACTTGAAGCTCTGGAAGATATGGGAGAAGAGGCTAAAAAACTCTTGCCACCTCTGCCCATTCCTTATGATCCATCGGTTCGGACGTATCACAAAATGAAAAATATGATGCCCATGGGGCCGTCTAAAAAACCAAATCCCAATTTCCCCAAAGCGCAGGCAATAAAAGATGCCACCATGGCTTATACCATCTCTGAAGTCTGGGATGAAGGAAACCATATCCTGCACTTTAACGGTGCTTTTCACTCAGAGTATAAAGGGGGTATTGTATGGTACCTGATGCATTACAACTCAGGCCTTGATAAAAGTGTAATCACAACAGTAAGCCAGGAAGATGTATCCGAGCTGGAAGAAGAAAATCAGGGAAAAGCTGATTTTATCATTGTTGTTGATGAAGACATGACCAAAACGCAATAATTGGTGCGTATGAGAAGGCTGCGTTTCGGCGTGGCTATACCTTTTCTGAAAAATCATTCCCGGCAGTCAGAATGTTATGATATCTGAACTGCCGGGATTTTTTGCATTAGATTGTATCAATTTGTTTTTATGCTTTGTCCAGTTTTTCCAGGGTGTTTTTTATGTCGTTTGGTCTGTTTGTCCCGATTAGCAAACGTTTCCCTTTGTTGAGTGTTAATTGTAAGCCTGTGCGCTTTTTAACCGAATAGGCCTCTGATTTATTCCATGATATGCGGCGAATGCCGTAGCCTGTGAATTCTTTCAGTGGTTTGTATTTGCGAATGTACGCCGAGTTGATTTCATCCCATGCCCAAAAGCGGTATTTAGAATGAAATGGCAGGTATTTTAGCCAAATCCCTTCTTCATTTATATGCGTTACCATTTTGCTCCGCGCCACCAGTAACAGCAGGATGAGCGGGATGATGGGTGAAATCCATAAAAACCAGTCCGGTGCAGGATTATTGCCGAAGGGGGTCCCTATTATGTTTTGTTGAATGATGGCCCAGATGCTAATCAAAAGCAAGGCTGCGATCAAAACGAAAATCCATACTTGTGTTTGGGCTTGTTTTTCTGTAAAATTAGGGTTTTGCGGTTCTGTTGTTATTTTTCTCATAAATACCTTGTTGTTTTTAATTTCTTTCCCTTTATAGTACAACGAGAAGTTGCCTCTTTGGTTTAAAAATACATATAAAAAAACGGCTATTCAAAATCTGAACAGCCGTTTTTTTATCGGGTTTTAATTACTAATGAATTTGGATCTTACGAATGCCCATCTTCTCAGGACTGCTAATCCGGATGAAATAAATACCGGAATTTAGATTCGAAATATCTATTTTTTCAATATCTGACTGTACATTTATTTGCATTACAGCTTGTCCTGTTGCATTAATCAGTTCTATTCTGTTTGCCTGCATGTTGTGCATCTCAACATAAATGCTTGTGCTTGCAGGGTTTGGATAAACCAATAATGCAGCATCTTTATCCGAAATGGCATCTGCAAAATCAATCACAAATGGTACAGTTGTGGAGCAGCCTGCAGCATCAGAAACAACTAGAGAATATGATCCTGCTGCAAGGTTTTCTGCCGTGTTGCCGCTGTCACTTGTGGACCATACATATGTGTAAGGTTCAAGGCCGCCGCTTACATTGGCCGTTGCACTTCCGTCACTTGCTGTAGCAGAGCTGGCATGTACGATGTCCAGATCAACGGTAGGAGCAGCACCAACCATTATAGTGATGTTGTCTGAGTCGGAGCAATCGCCTGTACCAACGGTGTAAGTTATTGATATAGGTCCGATTCCGGCTACAGACGGATCAAATGTACCATTGACAGCATCGGTAATTCCAATGCCGCTCCATGTTCCACCGTCTGTTGCAGCGGTCAGGTCAATGGCGGGATCATTCAGACAGAAATCACCCGGATCGGTGATGGTAGCATCGGGAGTGTCAAATACATTAATGGTAACATTATCCGTATCTGAACAGGTTCCGTTAACCACGGTGTAGGTAATGTTATGTGTGCCAGCACCTGCCAGATTGGGATCAAAGGTTCCGTTTGCCGGATCAGTGATGCCTGTGCCACTCCAGCTTCCGCCGCTGGTAGCTGCTGTCAGGTCAATAGCTGCATCTGTCAGGCAGAAATCACCGGGATCGGTAATGCTTGCATCTACAGCAGCATCAACATGAATTGTGATGTTGTCACTGTCCATGCATGCACCGGTTCCAACTTCATAAGAGATAAGGTGATCACCGGGGCCCGCAACGGCAGGATCGAACATGCCTGAAACTACGCCGTTACCTGTCCATGTACCGCCATCAGTTGCTGCATTCAGAGTAACAGGGGCTTCACTTTCACACATATCAGCTACCGGATCAATCGTAGCATCGTTAATGCTAACTGTGATATAATCGGTTGCCGCGTAGGTGTCTGATAGTCCGTTGCCAGTAACCGTAAGGCTTACTGTGTAAATGCCATTGGCAGCGTATGTGTGGGATGGATTCTGTTCGGTGGATGTATTGCCGTCACCGAAATTCCATGTCCAGCTTGTGGCATTTTGCGAGGCATCTGTAAATTGCACAAAACCGTCGCAACTGGTTGTGGGAGTTGCGGTGAAATCTGCAACTGGTGCAGCTACAACAGAAATATAATCAACTTTGGTTTCGGTATCTGTTGATGTTGCATTGCTGACCTCCAGAGAAACGGTGTATGTGCCTGCACTGGTGTATGTGTGTGCCGGGTGCTGATCGGCAGAGGATCCGCTGTCACCAAAGCTCCAGTTCCAGCTTGTCGGACTGCCGGTTGACATGTCGGTGAAGTTTACTGCTTCATTTACAGCAACGGTTGTGTTGTCTGCTATAAAATCGGCTGCTACCGGTGTTATCTGTGTGGTGTTGATTTCCATGTCATCAATCCACAGCATAAACTTGTCTGCTGATACGTGATGTACTGCGATGTAAATGTCCTGGCCATCATAAGCAGACAGGTCGTAGGTATGTTGTGTCCAGGTAGCTGGTGCTTCAACCGGGGTTCCGCCTGAAATTACGGTAAAGTCGGCAGGGTCATCGGTTGCGGTTGATACGAGGACTTCATAGGTGTCGTTACCCCAGGTTCCCGGTTTTGGGCTAAGTGCGTACAAGCTAAAGGAAGAGCCGGTACCAAGTGAAATCTGATTGGAAATCAACCAGTCGTCGCTGGCAGAGCCATCGTTGGGGCAAATTGCCATACCAACACGCTCACCACTGTTTGGAGAAGCCAGGGTGAAACCAGCATCTACGGGATTAAAGGCCATAAATGACATGGTATCATTTTCTCCGGGGAAATCACAATCGCCGCTTCCGTAAGTTGCCAGGCCATCACCGTCATAAACAGACCAGGGTGAGAAATCTGCGGAATAATCAGCACAGGCTTCAAAGTCCATGGAGAATCCCGCGGCTGTTACGGTAATGTAGTCAGTTTTTGTTTCGGTGTCACTACCATAAGCGTTTGTAGCAGTCAGCGAAACTGAATATGTTCCCGGTGTGTCATAGGTGACGGATGGATTTTGATCGGTACTTGAGTTAGGCGTACCGCCGGTAAATGTCCATGACCATGAATCCGGAGTTTCAGTTGATAAATCTGTAAAGTTTACGGTGCCACCCGCAGGTATGCTGGTGAAATCCGCTGAGAAATCCGCGGTTGGCGGAGTAGTAGGCGGATTAACCGTGATGTAGTCTGTTTTTGTCTCGGTGTCAGAGCCTGCACTGTTGGTAACGGTAAGCTCTACGGTATATGTTCCGGCAGTTGTATAGGTATACACCGGATTCTGATCGGTTGATGTTCCACCATCCCCAAATGTCCAGCTCCAGCTGTTTGCATCCGTTGACAGATCAGTAAAACTAACCGACCCGCCTTCAGTGATGGTTGTTGGCGTTCCGCTGAAATCAGCTATTGGAGGATCACTTGGCACGACAACATTGATGGTATAATCTTCCGTTTCGCCATAGTTGACATCTGCACAGGGATCAATACTTGCGCTGGTCATATCAATTAAGCGAACCCTGAGTCTGACTGCTCCCGCACTGGTTCCGGCCGGAACTGTTATAGTTCCTGAATAACTGGCTTCTCCCTGAGTAGTACTGGTGAAAAGTGTTTCATTTGTGTCATCAAAGTCTCCGTCTCTGTTCCAGTCTGCCCACAAAGCAACCTCATCATTTGTGTAAACATTACCAATAGAAACTGAGAAGTTTTGGGTGTCCCCGGCATTAATGTCAGTGCTTTGTGCCGTGTAGTCACTGTAATTATCCCAGGTAGTTGTGTTGTTTATGCTTCCACAGGTAAAGTTACTGATGTATTCGTACTCTGTACCTGAATTTGGTTCGCAATAAGTCGGCAATTCTACGGTAATGTAACCCACTTTGGTTTCGGTGTCAGCTCCGTAACTGTTGCTGGCTTCAAGGGTGACATCATAAGTGCCGGGTGTGTCATAGGTAACTGAAGGATGCTGATCGGTACTACTAGCGGGTGTTCCTCCATCAAATGTCCAGCTCCAGCCATCCGGCAGGTTTGTGGAAAGGTCTGTGAAATTAACGGTAGTGCCAATGCTTATCGTTGTCTGATCAGCACTGAAATCGGCTACCGGAGGATCGGTTACCGGATTGACGGTAATGTAACCGGCTTTTATTTCAGTATCGTTACCCGCAGTATTTTCCACATAAAGTGTTACATCGTAAGTGCCTGCAGTATTGTAAGTAACGGCAGGGTTTTGTTCGGTGGATGATGAGGGTGTGCCTCCTTCAAAGGTCCAGTCCCAGGTTGAGGGATAATTGGTTGACAAATCAGTAAACTGTACAGTCTGACCGGCTGTGATTGTTGTCTGATCGGCTTCAAAGTTACAAACCGGAGGATCGGGTACAGCAACAACGTGATCAGCAGAATAGCTGGCCAGGTTAAAACCGGTAACGGTGAGCTTAACTGTTCCGCTAAAGCTGTGGTCTATGCTAACGTTTCCGGATGCATCTGTTACTGCTGACGCAGGTTGGGATCCGGATTGCCATAGAGAAACGATGGCACCCTCAAATGGTGAGCCGCCCACGGTAATCTGAGTTGTATAGGTTCCGGGGGTTACGCTCATGTTGCTTATTGTAATGTCGGAAGGCTGATCCGTACGAACCTGAACAGAAGGGTCACCAAATATCGTCCAGGTTTTGTACGTATCCCAGTCTTGATTGTCGTTAGCCTCAGAGACCATCAGGGCTGCGGCATTGAATGTTATAGAACCAAAGGTTGTTTTGCCATAAGTGGTTGCTGTTCCGGATCCGAGGGTGTAGTCGTAGCCCTGAGTCAGCAGGTCGTTGGCATAATCCTGGCCACGCATGGGTGGTGTCCATGGTTGGTTCATGGTAGACATCCATGTAGCAACGGCACCGCCGTTGGGATTTCTGAGAAGGCCTTCTGCCAGACAGTCGCTGGTTTCATGAAATGCTCCTACCACGCAGGCCACGGAAAAAGCGTATGGGTATTTGGGTCCATTGGTAGAAGAAGAAGCTTCGGTAACACTGTACCCACTGGTTACCCAGTATGTAGGAGCACCGTGTCCGCAGTAGTTGATAACGCTAACGCCACCATCAATGGCAGATTGAACACCACTGGCCGAGGCGCTGGGTGCAAATTCTTCGTGACATGTTGTATACGTTGTTGGAAGCAGGCGTCCGTTATGAATATTACTTATCTGATCGTAATCTGCTTCACCATCGTCACCCATTCCTGCTCCTTCGTCACTTGCAATACCCAGTGCATTTTTGTACCAGGTGCTGCTGCTTAGGGCATCGCGTTCGTATTCAATGGTTTTATCCACCTGTGCCGTAACATCGGCAGCAGATTCGGCTGAAAAACGGCCGATGATGATGTCGTGATAATCATCTGTGCCCGCAACGCAACCAAGCATTGGATCCATCGGTGTGGTTTCTGATCCACCAAGATCGGATTGCATATCCGCCCAGTCGCCGACAAGCAGTACGTAAAGCAGGTTGTTGTTGGCATCGTAAGCCGACTGAATGTCACTGCCAACGTTTGTACCTGTACTTACCTGGAGTTCATCGACATTGTATCCTTTTTGCTGTTTCCACTCAATCCATGGCTGGATAGCTGTTGAATAGGCTGATGTATAGATAACCAGTATATCACCAAATTCACCAATTTCTTCAGTCCAGCGGCTCTGGTTTTTATTGTAATTGACAAAAATGGAACTGTAAATGGATGACATTTCCCAGTTTATGGATGAGCGCTGGTTTACCAGTGGATTAACCGGGCGTTCATTATTGTTTTCTGTCACTTCCACAGTTATGCTTTTTACTACACGGAGTTTTTGCTGTGCGGCATTGTACTGAAACGGCTGTACAAATACAGTTTCACCCCTGACATTTCTGATGATGTACGGGGTGGAAGTCCGGATGTTATTTTCCGGATACCAGTTGTCAGTTACAGATGCCGGATCGGTTTGATACGGAATGTCGTCCGGGTCTTCATTGCGATAAATCACACCTCTTGAGGGAAGCATTGGGTGTTCCAGACGGATGACTTCGTATTGTATGGACGTGATTTCCACGCTAACGTTTTTATCAGCAGGAATCTGTACAGGAATGCCGAAATAGGGCACTTCTGCCCATCCTGCTTTTTTAGTAACAACCTGTCCGGGAAAATCAATGTCCGAATACATGGTACCCTCTTTGTTGACAGTTTGAACATTGTACTTGTTCAGCGCTATTTCGAGCTGAAAAGCATCGCTTCGTGTTTGACTGTAATTCAGGTCGTAACCGGCTTGATACCCGGCCATTGCATTCATACTAATAAGCATCAGACAAATAATGCCTGATAGGTGTAAAAATTTTCGCATAGCACACTTTATTTAATTAAACTTAACTACTTGTTTTTCATGCACAAGAATCATAAAGGTATGAAAAAAACCATTTTCATTTCATGAATTTCTCGTCTTTTCGCTTTATAGATACCATATAAATGCAAATGGTTGCTTAGGTGTGATAAAAAATACCCCAACAGAGCGAACTGCCGGGGTATTAAAAATAGCGAATGTATTATTAAAAGAGACCTGAGATTTCGCCATCATCACTGATGTCAATTTTTTCGGCTGAAGGGATTCGTGGCAGGCCGGGCATACGCATAATGTCTCCGGCAATGGGGACGAGAAATCCAGCACCAGCGGCAATTTCGATTTCACGGATGTTGACAATAAAGTCCTTTGGTCTGTTTCTCAGGCGTGGGTTATCCGAAAGCGATTTCTGGGTTTTCGCAATACAGATGGGAAGTTTATCCAGGCCGAGGTCCTTGAT
>CAYQMB010000100.1:0-10921 GCA_964418565.1 uncultured Bacteroidales bacterium
ATGTGGCTCGCATAGCAAAAGGCTTTGGCATGGAAGTTCTGGCCTTTGATCCCTTTGTTGATGATGCAGAAATCGAAAAAGACGGTGTGAAAGCTGTTGGCAGCGAAAAAGAATTGTACCAGAAATCTCAGTACATTTCCCTGCATATCCCATCCAACGAAAAAACCAAAGCATCCATTGGTAAAGACCTCCTTTCTGCCATGCCGGAAAACGCCGTGTTGGTTAATACTGCCCGCAAAGAAGTGATTAACGAAGATGAGCTGATGCAGGTATTTGCAGAGCGTGATGATTTTGCGTATATCTCAGATATCGCTCCCGATTGCAAAGATGACATCGCTGAAAAATACGAAGGCCGCTACTTTTTTACACCCAAAAAGATGGGCGCTCAAACTAAAGAAGCCAATGTGAATGCCGGCCTTGCTGCGATCAATCAGATCAAAGCCATGTGGGAGAATGGTGATAAAACCTTCCAGGTAAATAAATAATAATCTTAAAAAAAGTAACGAATAATGGCAATAATCAAACCGTTCAAAGGACTTCGTCCGCCTAAGGAAATTGCTGCAGAGCTGTCAAGCCTGCCTTATGATGTGATGAACTCAGAAGAAGCGGCCGAAATGGCTGAAGGCAAAGAGCATTCACTTCTGCATATAACACGTGCAGAAATTGACTGCCCCAAAGGTACAGATATCCACTCTGAAACCGTCTATGAAAAAGCAGTGGAGAATTTTAAAAAATTCCAGAACAAAGGCTGGTTGCAGCAGGATGAGGAACCACGCTACTACATCTACGCTCAGACAATGGATGGCCGCACACAGTTTGGCATTGTTGCATCTGCTGCCTGTGAAGATTACAAAAAAGGGGTGATTAAAAAGCACGAGCTTACCCGTCCTGAAAAAGAGGAAGACCGCATGGTATTGACACGCTATACCCGTGCCAATATCGAACCCGTTTTCTTCTCCTATAAAGCCGTACCGGAAATTGATGCTATTGTTGAACGCATTACCAAAAATGAGAAACCCGAGTATGACTTTGTGGCTGAAGATGGTTTTGGTCATACCCTTTGGCCTGTTTTCAAAGCTGAAGACAATAAGGAGCTGGAACAGCTTTTTGCAGAAAAAGTTCCTGCTACCTACGTTGCCGACGGACACCATCGTACTGCTGCTGCAGCCCGCATAGGGGATGAGTTTGCAGCCAAAAACCCAAACCATACCGGTAATGAGGAATACAACTATTTCATGGCTGTACATTTCCCCGATGATCAACTGAATATCATCGATTACAACCGCGTGGTTAAAGACCTTAACGGCTTGTCCGAAGATGAACTGATCAGCAAACTCAAAGAAAGCTTTGAGTTGGAAGAAATGGGTAGCGATATTTATAAACCTGCCAAATTGCACGAATTCAGCATGTATCTTGATGGCAAATGGTATAAACTCACAGCAAAAGAAGACACCTATGATGACAACGATCCCATTGGTGTGCTTGATGTAACCATCCTCTCCAATCAGGTGCTGGACAAACTGCTCGACATTAAAGATTTGCGTACATCCAAACGCATTGATTTTGTCGGTGGAATCCGTGGCCTCGGTGAACTGAAAAAGCGCGTGGATGCAGGTGAAATGAAAGTTGCCTTTGCCCTTTATCCGGTTAGCATGCAACAATTAATTGATATTGCTGATACTGGTAATATCATGCCGCCCAAAACAACCTGGTTTGAGCCAAAACTCCGCTCAGGTTTGACAATCCATAAACTGGACTAATAAATAGCTAAGCGAATTATATCAAACATAAAAAACGCCAAATCCGAAAGGGTCTGGCGTTTTTTATTGAGCAATTTCTTTCATAAAGAAATGCTTTCCACATCCCGTAATAACGGATTCTTTTTGTCTTTTTCTGATACAATGGCATCTTGCGGTTTGATTTTCCAGTCAATAGCCAGATCCGGATCATCCCATGCTACGCCATCTTCACATTCAGGGTGGTAATAATCATCGCATTTGTACGCAAAAACGGCATGACCTGATAATACCGCAAATCCGTGGGCAAATCCATGCGGGATAAAAAACTGCAGATGATTGTCCTCTGTCAGCTCAACCGCAACATGTTGTCCAAAAGTGGGGGAGTTTTTGCGTAAATCCACCGCTACATCCAGTACACGTCCCCGGATTACCCGAACCAATTTGGCCTGTGGATGCGGTGGCCGCTGAAAATGCAGGCCGCGGATAACGCCGTAGCGGGATGATGATTCATTGTCCTGCACAAATTTTGTGTCTATTCCGGCCTCCTTAAACCATTCATCGCGCCAGCTTTCAAAAAAATAACCCCGTTCATCTCCAAAAACTTTTGGCTTTAGAATCAATAAATCAGGTATCTCAGTTTTAATGAATTCCATAATGTTCTTCGTTTGCAATGCGCATCAAATATTTGCCGTAATTGTTCTTCATCAGTGGCTCGGCCAGTTTAATGAGCTGTTCCTTGTTAATAAAGCCCCGCTTAAATGCAATTTCTTCGATACATGAAGCCTTTAGTCCCTGACGGTTTTCAAGGGTGGCAATAAAATTTGAGGCCTGCAGCAGGGAATCCGGTGTGCCGGTATCCAGCCATGCTACACCGCGGCTTAATAATTCCACACTGAGTTTATCATCCTCAAGATAAAGCTTGTTAAGATCCGTAATTTCAAGCTCGCCACGTGGAGAGGGCTTCAGGCTTTTTGCTTTTTCCACCACCGTGTTATCGTAAAAATATAAACCGGTAACAGCGTAATTTGATTTGGGTTTTTCCGGCTTTTCTTCAAGTGAAATGACCTTGCCGTTTTTGTCAAATTCAGCCACACCATAGCGTTGCGGATCGGTGACATAATACCCGAAAACGATGGCACCATCAATAAGCTCTGCAGACTCCTGCAGCTTGCCACCCAGCCCGTGTCCGTAAAAAATGTTGTCACCCAGCACAAGGCATACTTCATCATTTCCGATGAACTCCTCACCAATTAAAAATGCCTGTGCCAGTCCGTCGGGAGAGGGCTGCTCAGCATACTGAATGTCCAGCCCCAGTTGCTTCCCGTCTCCAAACAGGTTTTTATACAGTGGTAGGTCGTGTGGTGTTGAGATGATCAGAATCTCACGGATTCCGGCCAGCATAAGCACTGACAAAGGATAATAAATCATCGGCTTATCATACACCGGGATGATTTGCTTTGATATGCTGCGCGTGATGGGATGCAGACGAGTGCCCGCTCCACCGGCCAATACTATTCCTTTCATAATTTCAGCGTATTTTTAAAATAATCAATGGTTTGTTTTAAGCCTTCTTCAAGCTGTATGTTTGGTTCCCAGCCCTGAAGCTCTTTTTTGGCAAGACTGATATCCGGTTGTCTCTGAACCGGATCGTCATCAGGCAGGGGATGAAAGCTTATTTTTGATTTGGAGTCTGTAAGTTTTAAAATGGTTTCTGCCAGCTCCAGCATGGTAAATTCATTGGGGTTTCCGATGTTTACCGGGCCATGAAAATCTTCCCCGGTGTTCATCATCCGGATCAGACCTTCCACCAAATCATCCACATACTGGAAACTGCGGGTTTGTGATCCGTTACCGAAGATTGTAATGTCTTCGCCTTTAAGTGCCTGCACGATGAAATTTGATACCACACGGCCATCTGCTGCATCCATGCGTGGCCCGTACGTGTTGAAAATCCGTACAATCTTTATCCGCACGTTGTTTTGTTTGTGGTAATCCATGAACAGGGTTTCGGCACAGCGTTTACCCTCATCATAACAGGAGCGTGAGCCAATGGGATTGACATGGCCCCAGTAATCTTCAGTTTGCGGATGCACATGCGGGTCTCCGTATACTTCGCTGGTTGAGGCTTGCAATACTTTTGCCTTGATGCGCTTGGCCAGGCCCAGCATGTTGATGGAGCCCATCACGGAAGTTTTTACTGTTTTGATCGGATTAAACTGGTAATGAATGGGAGAAGCGGGGCAGGCGAGGTTGTATATCTCATCCACTTCAATAAAATATGGCATGGTTATATCGTGCCGTACCAGCTCAAAATACGGATTATCCATCAGGTGGATGATGTTCTGTTTTGAACCAGTGAAATAGTTATCCAGGCAAATGACTTCATTGCCTTCGCTCAGAAGACGCTCACACAAATGTGAGCCAATAAATCCGGCACCGCCGGTAACCAGTATTTTTTTCATAATGAAACAAAGCTAATAAAAATCGCTTAAATATTAAGCACAGCAGTGTAATGCATTATAATTGGTAAAATGCTGAAAAATTATGATTGAGTCTTTGCATGCTGTTTTGCCGGAGCAGCCTGTCTCCGTTTATACTTCTTTATTTCACCGCTACTACCTGCAATACAGATGCCTCACCATCATGATGGGCCCCTTCTTTTAGTTGTCGCACCGTTTGGGTGATTTTTACCTTGCTGAAATTACTAAAATCTGACTTTAACATTTGTTTTGTGTAAAGCATACCACCATTTTTCGGGCCGCCTGTTCCGTATTTTAATTGCTCCTTGTCGAATGCTTCCATGATAAGCGTTCCGCCGGGTTTTAAAAATCTGTACAAATTTTCGTGGAGTATTTTTCTTTCCTCTGGTGGCAGGTGCAAAAATATCATGCCGATGGCATCATAGGCATTCTCCTGTAAGTCAAGTTGCTGAACATCCAAAAGATGAAATTGCAACTTAACGCCGGCCTTTTCAGCCAGCGCTATGGTTTTTCCCATGCCGGTTTCACTTTGATCTATGGCCACAACATCCCAGCCCAGCCTGGCAGCATACACAGCATTTCTCCCTTCGCCTGCTCCGGCTTCCATCAGGTAGCCTGGCTTTAGTTTATTGATTTCTCCGGCAAAAAATTCATTGGCTTCCGTGCCATATACATATTCGTCGGTATCATACCGATCATCCCAGAATGTTTTCATGCTTTTTCGTTTAGGTCAAATTTTACTCCGGTCAGTTCTTCAGACTCCTTCCAGAGCTTTTCTCGTGTTTCTTTGTTTTTGGCTGCTTCAGGAATATAAGCATTCGTCGGGTAACCTTTATACTCTTTTTTTCCTTCAGGTCCGTAATAGCCTCCCGCTTCAGCATCCGGTGAAGTAGCAGCATATAACTGGGGGAGTGCACCTTTAGCCGCTGATTGAGTTATCATTGGCATGATAGCATTGCCAATTATTCTGAGAATCCACGGCGGCTTCATATTGTAAAACAGGTTGGTCTCGGCCATACCCGGATGAGCCGAAAGTGAAATGGTTTTATAATCACTATGCATCAACCGCTCGTTCAGTTCCAGGGCGAACATAAGGTTGGCCAGCTTTGCCTGACGGTATGCTTTCATGCGGTTGTAGTTTTTCTCCAGCATCAAATCATCAAATTGGATTGCACCACTACGGGCAGCCAGGCTTGATATGGTAACTATACGGCTGCCTGAAGTGTTTCTTAAAAGTGGAAACAATCCGGCTGTCAGGGCGAAGTGCCCCAGGTGATTCGTGCCAAACTGCAATTCAAAACCATCTTTGGTTTTAGCATGGGGCGTAGCCATTACTCCGGCATTGTTCATTAATATGTCAATGCGACTGAATTTGAGGCGCATGGCTTCGGCAAATGCTTTTACCGATGACAAATCTGCCAGATCCAGTATTTCTGTTTCGATATCTGCCCCGGAAGTATGATTGAGAATACGTTCCTTTGCTGCAGAAAGTTTGCTTTCGTTCCGGCCTGCCATGATAACACGGGCATCGTGTTGAGCCAGGATTTTGGCAGATTCATAACCTAAACCACTGTTGGCACCTGTAATCACCACCAGCTTTCCCGACATATCAGGGATGTTCTTTTTAATCCAATTTTCCATGTTGATTTACTTTTTAATCAAACACACCAATGAGCAAATCGTTTAAGCTTTATGGCTTATTTTGTAATTATTGGTTTGGGCCCGCCTTTTGGGAAGGTCGTCAGCAGATTGCAATCAGTGATTAAATGTATCCTCCTGCCCGAAAAGACCGGTCTCCCTGCCAGCCGGTGGTGATTTTCATTGGCAGGCAGGGGGCGCCCGCATTATCCAAATCGTTGATACCATGTTTTTCCCTTTTCCAACAAAATTCGTACTTTCATAGCTGCAAAAGAACCATGCTGTGAAACAAAAACACCTGCCCTGGCTGATATTGATTCTCCTGTTCTTTGGCTTGTATGTCAATACCATACCACACGAATTTGCCCTCGGTGATAAGATGGTAATTCTGAACAACACCTACACGCAGGAAGGCATTGCTGGCATAGGTGATATACTCACCAGCGATATGATGGCCGGTATGTTTGGCGGAAGCTAAAAAGACGTATTTGATTGTCTTATGCTTTCTGATAGTATCAAAATTGCTAAAATCGCAGGTGTAAAACACCGAATTTAACGACGAATACGTATATTCTTCATTTAATAGAGAACAATTCTAAATAAGAATTGTCTGAACTATTGCACATTAAATGAAAGGATAAATTATGATTAAGAATTTTACCGCAATATTAATAGCATTAGGTCTGAGCGTAGGTTTCGCTCAAAGCCAAAATCAACATGAAAATATTAAGGAGTCACGCAACGTTCAGCTTAATATGGCAGCAGATTTCCATTCGGATGTAAACCTGCATACCATGCTGAAATCAATTCAGGAGAACAACACAAAAAAGGATTCGAGTCTGAACTATGAATATCCTTCAGTCATTGATTCCACAGCTTTAAGCAGATCAATTTACACCCATACAGACAGCAGCAAACTGGAAATAAGGTATGCATACAATGCATCAAGCTCTGAATGGGAACTGGATAATAAATTTATGAATTTATATAATGACGAAGGCGAATTAATTGAATACATTACCTACGATTATAACTCTGGCTGGGAGCCATCATCACGCATTCTCGCTGAATACAATAATGATATGCAAATAACAAAATTTTCCCAATTCAGTTGGAACAATCAGGATCAGTGGCAGGAATACTTTAGATGGGAATTTGATTATAACAATCAACTTCGGATTGAAGCAAGAACCTATACAGATTCATCCGGCAACAGTAATTTCGGACCATCCGTCAAAACGGAATATACATACCTTTCAAATGACAGCCTTGAGTCGGAAACTTTATCTCATTACAATGAAAATATGGGAACCTACGACCTGAACACCCAAACTAATTATTATTACAACAACAACGACAGGCTGGAAAGCGAGGTTGAGTCATATTACATTTCAGGTGTGGGATGGAACTTCGATATAAGAAAGGAATTTACATACAATAATGATGGTTTAGTAACCACTGAGGAAGAGTTTACTTACGACAGTCAGTTTTTTTCATGGGATGAAAATTCCAAAACTGAATTCACTTATGATGGCCTTGGAAACAGGACCGTTAAAATATTCAGTTATTATGATTCTGGTGCCGGAGCATATGACCCCAGCTCAAAAACAGAGTACGACTATTCCGATACGCTAAGAACACAAAAAATTTACTTTGTTCATGGAACAGAAGGCTATAAGCCTGATTTTAAGATTGAATATGCTTATAATGCTGATGGCAAAATTACAAGTGAGGCCGAATTTGACTGGAATGAAAATACCAGTATCTGGACAAAATTGGAGAAAAAAGAAACGGAATATAATCAGCACGGTGATAAAATTATAATCCGTGATTATGTTGGCGAGCAAACTGGTGCTTTGTGGGAGCTTGATGAAAAAACCTTCAATTATTATTCTCTCGCTAATAGCAGCAATGAAATTTTAAGCAGTCAGAATATTGTGGAAGTGTATCCCAATCCGGCAAGTAATTATGTGAAGTTTAGCCTGAAGGAAGTTGAGCATAATCTCAGAAACCTGAGAATTTATGACAGCAATGGAAAGATGGTTTTTACGAGGAACTTTAAACATAATGATGCAGATAACACCGTTAAGTGGAATAGTTCCGCTTACAGCCCGGGTACATATTTTGCAATAATACGTACGGATAAAGATGAGTACAGCAGAAAAATTGTTGTTAAATAAAATGATTTGATAATCATAGCGCATAAACAACCAGCAGGTTTGTTTTTAAGCATCCCTGCTGGTTTGTTTTATATGGGTTAAGGAAGAATGTATCTATCCGGTTGGCTGTAGTGTAATAGCCGGACACCGCCCCTGCCTGCCACTGGCAATATACACGAGAAGGCAGGGAGCGCCCGCATTATCCAAATCGTTGATGCCATATTTTTCCCTTGTCAAACAAAATTCGTACTTTCATAGCTGCAAAAGAACCATGCTATGAAACAAAAACACCTGCCCTGGCTGATATTGATTATCCTGTCCTTTGGCTTGTATGTCAATACCATACCTCACGAGTTTGCCCTGGATGATAAAATGGTGATTCTGAAAAATGCTTACACGCAGAAAGGCATTGATGGCATAGGGGACATTTTGTCTCATGATATGATGGCCGGCATGTTTGGTGATGATGCATCCATTGTGCAGGGAGGCCGATACCGTCCACTGAGCATGATAAGTTTTGCTATTGGGCAGTCTCTTTTTGATGGCAACCCGCACGTTATGCACTTTTTTAACGTCTTGTTTTATGTGCTTTCGGTTTTGCTGCTGTATAAAATTCTGCTGCGGTTCTTTCCCCCGGATGAAAATAAGCATCCCCTGCTGAACCTGGCTTTTCTGGCCAGTTTGCTGTATGCAGCCCACCCAATCCACACCGAAATTGTTGCCAACATCAAAGGGCGTGATGAGATTTTTGCTTTTCTGGGTGCGTTTGCTGCTCTGTGGTTTGCCATCCGCTATGCTGAAACAAAAAAGCCCCTTCATCTGCTGTGGATTTTCCTTGTGTTTTTCCTGGGACTGATGTCCAAAGAGGTGGCATTTACATTCCTGTTTGTTATTCCGTTCAGCCTGTGGTTTTTTCGCATCGCCAAAAAACGGGAAGTATGGATTAGCCTTTTGCCGGCACTGGCTGCTTCTGTTATTTACCTGATTGTGAGGGTGTCGGTGTTAGGGCAATTGATGGGCGAACCTTCGGGTCAGCTTATGAACAATCCGTTTCTGGAAGCTGATATGGGAGAAAAATACGCTACCATTTTTTATACCCTGTTGCTTTACCTGAAACTGCTGATTTTTCCGCATCCGCTTACCTGGGATTATTATCCTTATCACATTGAGTTGATGAACTGGGGAAACTGGCAGGTACTGCTTTCATTGTTGATTTATATTGCACTTGGGGTGTTAGCCATTATCGGCCTTAAAAAGCGCCGCCTGTACGCGTGGGCCATCTGGTTTTATATCGCTACCCTGTCCATTACATCCAACCTGGTGATAAACATCGGGGCATTTATGAGCGAGCGGTTTATGTTTATCCCCTCGCTGGCTTTTTCAGTGATGCTGGCATTTGTTTTGCTTAAGCTGCTTAAGCTGAAAAACGGAAAACAGGTGCTTACCGTCGCGCTTCTATTGATAATGGCCTTGTATTCTGTAAAAGTTATCAGCCGCAATACGGTATGGAAAGACAGTTTTACTTTGTTTAAACACGATGTGAAAATATCGGAAAACTCTGCCAAAGGAAATTCTTCATACGCAAGTGAATTGTATGCGCGTGCAGAAAACAAGAAGCCTGAAATCCGTGACTCCATGATGCGCGAGGCCATTCCATATTTCAAAAAGGCCATGGAGATTCACCCTTCGTATATTGAGCCGATGGTAAGGATGGCAAACATCAGGTACATTGTGTTTGGTGATGTTGAGGGCATGATGGATTATTACATCAGGGTACTGAAAATTGCACCGGAAAACACGGATGCCTGGGGCAACATGTATGGTGTGCTGACGCAAAATGTGGACAGACCTGTGTATGAGATAAACATATGGAAACAGGTGACAGATATCAACCCCAACCATCCGGAAGCCTGGAAAGCCATGGGCGATTTGTACCTGAATAAACGATATAAACCGGATTCTGCCCTGATGATGCTTGAAAAAGCAGAAAATCTGGCACCCAATGATCCCGAAGTGTTGCGTTTATCCGGCTTTGCCTGGGGAACGAAAAACCGGCCGGTAAAAGCACGCCGCTATTTTGAGCGCTTGCTAAAGGTGAAACCCCGTGATGCGCAGGCCTTGAAATTTATTGGCATTTCATATGGCATTGAAGGAAATCATCAAAAGGCCATTGAGTACCTGGAGCGTTCGCTGGAAATCAATCCCAATGATGAGCAGGCAAAAAACAATTTGAGAATTGCCAGGCAGATGCTGGAGCAATAATTATTTGTGATTTTTAGGCCTGTCGAAACGCAACAATTTACCGGATTTATCCTGTATCTCAGACCATGAAGAGACATCAAACTCTATCTGTGCAATACCACAGGTAGGCATGTGATCCAGGCGTGTGTTTGATATCCGGTTGACAATGTATGTGGTGCCGGGATTGTGTGATACCACATAAAGGTTATCAAAACTGTCTTCCATATCATGGATGATGCGGAAATACGTTTCGGTATCCGCAAAATACAAATCCTCATTAAATACTATTTCCTGTTCCGGATAAGCAATTTCGGCTGCAATCATCCGGCTGGTAGTTTTTGCTCTGTTGGCAGGACTTGAAAGGATGAGATCCGGAAGAATAAAATCCTTTTTTATAACGTTTCCCATAAGGGGAGCATCGGATTTGCCTCGTTCATTCAGCGGACGTTCAAAATCTTCTGCGTTTTGTTTGCGGTCTGACTTAGCGTGTCGTATAAAAGTGATTGTTTTCATAATGTCTTTTTCTCAAAACTACTAAAAAAGAGCTCAAGCAAAAAACAGTTGTGATGATAAATGTACGATTATCTGCCGGTGCATTGCAAGGATGCCTCTGAGATCGAAATACGCATTCTCGATATTACAGGTCGGATGTTACAAAGTGAAA
>CAYQMB010000101.1:0-1929 GCA_964418565.1 uncultured Bacteroidales bacterium
CGAAACATCAGTGTAGGTCTAAGCCGAAAGTCATCATTATTGTCTGTTATATACCCACCCATCAGGTAATAATGCCGCTCATGCACCCATTGGTTACTCAGCCCTTCATAGCTGGTTTTCAACAGATCAGGCACAGATAGCCCTACAAAACCTTCAGGCCTGCTGTAATAAACACCGCTACCAAAAACCGGTCGATACACCAGCAGGTTTTGTTGGAAACTAACATCTGACGGATCGATACCATCAAGTCCGACCAGATTTGCACCGGCATGCCCGAGACCAGCCATAAGACCAAAAGACAAATCGGATACTTTATTTAGTTTTAATCGGTAAGCTGCATTCAACTCAAAGCGGAAATTGTTCAGGGGTCCTGCCTGATCTCTAAGCATGGAAACGCCCCATGACAATTGTTTCCCATATGGTGCATGTACACTTAGGGCCTGGGTTTGCGGAGCACCGTCAATACCAATCCATTGATGACGCGAAGTAGCAGTCACCACCAGATGATCAGCACTGCCCGCATAAGCCGGATTAACAATCATTTTGTTGAACATGTAATGTGCAAACAGAGGATCCTGCTGTGCTTTCAGCTCACTACAGAGTAAAAGCACCGGAATACATATGAGATATAAAATCAGTTTTTTCATGTTCGTAAGTTTTAGTAGTTTATGTAAACATATCCTGTGAGAGATTCTCCGCTGCCATCGTTCAGCATCAGAACATAATAATAAGTTCCGGCTGGCAAGAGATTACCAGACTCATTGCGGCCACGCCACTGATTGTGGTAGGGTTCTGCCTGGTAAACCAGATTTCCCCAACGGTTAAAAATGCTTACACTTGCATCAGGATAAGGTTGTAAGCCTTGTATTTCCCATGCCTCACCTACTCCGTCACCATTGGGTGAGAAGCCCTGGGGTATTACCAGTGGTTCATCGGCCAATACAGTCAGAATAACGGAATCAGTGCTGACACAGGCATTGTTTGACGCACTTACATAAATCAGGTATTCTTCAGTTGACACTTGATTTTCCGGTGCCAGGAATGTCGGATCGCTGCAATACTGACAGGTTAACATATCTGCCGGATTCCAGACAAATTCGTCAGCCCCTTCTGCTATCAGCGAAACCGACTGAGATGAGTACATCACACTGTCTGCTACCCACAAGGTGATTTCAGGATAAGCATACACCATAACATTTTCTGTATAATCATCAACACAAGATTGGTTGCTGTCAGGAATGAAATGATAATTCGTCAGTCCTGCAGTTTCGGTACTGATGTTTTCGGGTTGCCACTGCCCACTAACACCGTTAATTGAAGTCAGAGGCAAGCTTTCAGCCTGATCTCCTATGCAATAAGGCCCAAAATCAGAAAATTGAGGCGAAGTTATTTCATTAACAAGAACATCCGTGGTGCATACTGAAGCACATTCAGATGCATCCGGGGTAAACGTATACGTTTGGGTACCCGGACTCGATGTGGAAATTTCTGAAGGCGACCAGCTTCCACTGATTCCATTGTCTGAAGTTGAATTAAGCTCTGCCGGTGTATTGTTTTGACAATAGGGACCAAAATCAGGAAAAACCGGCATACTTAATGGTATAATATTTATCAGAACATCATCCTGAGCAGTACAGCCGTCTGTACTGGTAACTGTTACAGCATAAGTACCAGAAACAGTCACATCCTGAATTTGCGTACTCCCACCATTTGACCAGTTATAATCTGACATACCGGCTCCTGCATCAAGACTAAAAGGCAATTCAGATTCACAGAGATTCTGATTCGGACCTAAATCTACAAAAGGAATCTGAAGCACATCAAGATGCATCTGATCAGTTGCAGTACAGCCATTTCCATCGGTAATCGTAAGGCTGTAATCATCTGTTGTGCTAACCGATATGCTTTGCGTGCTTTCGCCGGTGCTCC
>CAYQMB010000101.1:2029-10893 GCA_964418565.1 uncultured Bacteroidales bacterium
CCATCCAGTACCAACGGAAGATCATAATCACAAGATGACTGATCGCCGCCAAGGTCAAGCGTTGGAGCGGGATAAGCATCAAGATGCATCTGATCTGTTGCGGTACAACCATTTCCATCGGTAATCGTAAGACTGTAATCATCTGTTGTGCTAACCGATATGCTTTGCGTGCTTTCGCCGGTGCTCCAGGCGTAACTGCTCATTCCGGATCCGCCATCCAGTACCAACGGAAGATCATAATCACAAGATGACTGATCGCCGCCAAGGTTAAGCGTTGGCGGGTTATTAACCGTAATGCTTATTGAAGCAGAATCGTTAAACGGATCACCGGAATCACTATCGGTTACGGTAACATGAAAACTGGAATCAGCAGCAGGTGTTACCAAAATAGAGTCAGATTCATTTGTTGTTGTGTTTGTTGTTCCGTCAGACCATTCATACGTAATCGGGGTAACCAGTTCAGCTGTATTGGCCACCACCCATGTGGATTCTCCCTGACAAATCGCCTCCGGATTTGCCTCCAGGGTAAGTCCTGCCGGAGGGCTGGAAAAACTTCCTGCTTCAATGTACACAACGGCATCGTAAGTTGCATCATTTACATCTGTAATCAATAAGCGAATGTGATAGGTTGCACCCGGCGTTAGTCCACCCTGAGCAGCATTAAGTACATTGGTGTTTCCATTTGGCTTCGTACCCTGGATGGTTCCTGCAAATTGAGGTGTAGGTGTTCCTTCTACCCAGTCGGGGTTTTCGTTTGAACAATAGGATGGTCCATTTGGAGAACCACTTGATCCCACCACACCATCATTTACTGAATTGATCCCTACCTCTGCTCCATTGCTTAAACGGGCAATGTTTTTGGCATCATTATCATAACCGGCACCACCGCTAATTCCGGGGCCACTAATCAGAAATCCAAATTTATCGTTATATTGAGAGCATTGATAGTTAGTAAAATTTGTATTATCACTGTATTCTTCCCCTCCGAAAACATATCTAAACACAATTGAATCTCCCTCAGGCACAAAATCAAATTCCAGGATTGTTCCATTGTACCAACCGGAACTACCTGCAAGTACGTTCATATCATTAATTGTAACCTGAGAGCCTCTCAGTTCGCCAGGCGTACCTGAAGTATAAGCCGTTGCAAAATTATTCCATGCTCCAGGATCTTCAGTTATATCAAGAGGGATGTTATCAACATCACCACTAGTCAATGAAATACCCCTTTCAATACCCATTTCACTTAATGTGGTACCAGTGGTAGTAAAGTAACCTGCCTGATATCCATCACCTGCATTTCTCACGCCCTGGAAACTGACATTTGAAAAACTCACCCCGCTTCCGACCAGGGAATCAACAAGTGCGTTAGCAAGTTGCATGTCGGACAATCCGGCATGATTATCAATGATTATCTGAGAATTACTAGGCAAGGAAAATATTAGGAATATTATACCCAAAGCAAACCTGTAGATCATTTGGTACGCATTTTTAAAATGAAACAAAACTGATGTTTTCATAAGGCAGAAATGGAATTTCGAAATGAAGCCAATTGATTGTGATTTTATTACAAATTAATACTGGCCACACACATATTTAACAATGCGTTAAAGTAGAATTGATAAATTTGACAACCAATTAATTGTGGCGAAAGGAGAGGTTTTGGGATAAATAACAAAAACGGGGTACTAACGGATAAGTTCCCGGGAAGATTCACAAACTCCCCGGGAAATTAAACAGGTTTTCAAAGAATTGCATTGTTCGCATTCTATGAAAACACATTCAATAATAAATTTGCATCAATACACCACGGTAACAACACCACTGTAAGGGTCCATCCCGTTATTCAGGTTCACAACATACACATATGACCCTGTTGGGACAAGCTTACCCGTGGTTGTTGTTCCATCCCATGGCTCATTGCCGGGGTGACCTTCGTAGAGTTTTTGTCCCCAGCGATTAAACACACTAACAATGTAATTATCAAACAGGTCAAGATTTTCAATGATCCACGTATCGTTGCTGTCATCACCATTAGGTGTAAATGCATTGGGAATACGGATGCAATCAACCGGGTTATCAACCAATGAAATGGTATTAAGCTCGTAACGGCATTCATTCGCATCCTGAACAACAAGGTTGTAATTTCCCTGCTGCAGGCCGTCAATTTCAAGAAAAGGCATTGGCACACCTTCAATAATAACCCGATAGGGAGCTGTACCACCCGAAACCTGCAGGTGAATATACCCATCAGAATTACCGATGCAGGAAGGATCACCAGTCACATAGGTAACCTGCAATTCTGCTGGCTGAGTAATTGTCACGGAAGTATCAGCAGCACATCCCTGTGAATCGTTTACCTGCAACTGATAAAAGCCCTCACCCAGATTATCAGCAACGGAATCGGTAGAAATTTCATTGCCCTCGTGATACCACTGATAAAAATACGGTGGTGTACCTCCGGAAACACTGGCATGAGCTACTCCATCCTCAATACCATAACATGAAATATTGGTTGTTAATACGGAGGGATAAATCCCCGACACCGGTTCATAAACAAAGACACTGTCCTGCATCTGACAACCATTGCTATCGGTAATTGTAAATGAATACCAGCCCCCGTTAAGGTTTGAGATATCCGGGCCGGCAGAACCATTGCTCCAGTTGATAACATAAGGCAAACTGCCACCCGAGATATTAAGGCTTACTGCTCCATCGTTGCTGCCATAGCATGTAATGCTGTCCACTGCAGGATTTACGGCAATTGCAGTAGGGCTGTTAAGCTCAGCACTGGCAGATCCGGTACATCCTAAATCATCATTGACAACAACCTGGTAGTTGCCGGCAGGTAAGGCATTTATTGTCTGAGTTGCATAAGATCCTGGTGTCCAGAGGTATGAAAATGGTGCCTGTCCGTTATGCTGAACCGTCAGTTCTCCGTTTGCATCGCCTGCACAGGCAATCTCACTGACAACATCAATATTCAGATTCAGGTTGCCAATAGTACCTACCGTTATGTCCGTTTCTCCTGAACATCCATTCATATCTTCCACACTTACCGTATAAGTCCCTGCCGACAGGTCGGATACCGTTGGGGCAGTATCAGGAAGACCTTCCCATGCATAAGTGTATGACCCACTTCCGCCGGAAACAGAAACGCTGCAGGCACCTGTCTGTGCACTGCTGCACTGAACATCTGTGGAGCTGGCATTTATCATAATTTCATCCGGCTCAGACAATGTTTCGCTGATAACAATCTGGCATCCGTTATCATCCGAAACAGTCAGGCTGTATGTACCCGGAGGCAGGTTTGTAACAGATTGCACATTATCTCCGGTACTCCATGTCCAGGAATAATCTCCGCTCACAGTTCCTCCTGTTGCTGTAGCCGTCAGGCTTCCGTCATTATCGCCATTGCATGATGGTTGCTGAACATCTGAAAAGGAAGCTGTCAGTTGTGCAGGTTGTCCCAGAACAATGCTCTGACTTGATGTGCATCCGTAAGCATCCTGAACGCTGACAGTGTATGAGCCGGCCGATGCATTGGAATAAGTATCACCTGTAGACATATCAGGCCAGGTAAAAACAGGGGAATCAGCAGAACTGCTAATCTGTATGCTTCCATTGGCCTGCCCGTAACACAAGGGTTCAACAGTATTGTCAGTTATAATATCCGGTTCGGCATGTACCTCGATGTCCACCTGATCGGTAGCGACACATGAGCCAGCCGTATTTTCATATGTGATGGTATGTGTGCCCACACCTGCCGTTGAAGGATCAAAAGCACCCGTTGCGGGATCGGTAATGCCTGTACCTGACCACGTGCCTCCTGAAGAAGCAGCGGACAGGAGCACAGAAGTCCCGTTCACACAGAAATCTGTTGCCGAAGTAATGGTAGGATCAGGCGCATCCTGCACACTAATGGATTCAGTGTCAGAATCGGAGCACTCACCATTTACAATATCGTATGTAATTACGTAATTACCAGGCGTAACAGAACCCGGATCAAATTCACCCGTTGCAGGATCGGTAATGCCTGTACCTGACCAGGTTCCACCAGCACTGGCAGCAGTGAGTAATACCGGGCTGTCGGATGTACAAAAGGGGCCAGCCGCATTGATGGTAGCATCAACATCAGCATATACATGAAAGGTTTCAGTATCACTGTCAAGGCATGCTCCCGATCCTATTACATACGATATTGTGATATCTCCTGAACCTGCAGCAGCGGGATCAAATTCTCCCGTACTTGCATCTACAATACCGGGGCCTGACCAGGTGCCGCCGGCATCTGCAGCAGAAAGAAAAATAATCGCATCAGAAGCACACATGTCAGATTGGGGGCTAATGGTAGCATCAAGAGCATCATCAACATGGATTGTTTCTGTATCGCTGTCAGCACACGGACCAGGCAAGGTGTAAGTTATCACGTGATCACCTGAACCGGCAACTGAAGGATCAAATTCTCCGGTGGATACATCTGTAATACCGGTACCCGACCATGTTCCACCAGCATCAGCGGCGGAAAGGGTTACAGCAGAACCGGTAGTACAAAACGGACCTGCAGGAGAAATGTCTGGATTTCCGCCTGCATCAGTTGTAACGGAAACAGAAACACAGGATGTTGTATTGCAATCGCCTTCGTAGCGAACGTAGTATGTAGTGGTTCCGGAAGGTGTTACACTCAGGCTGTTTCCGCTGCCAACTGCAGTGCCACCACAGGAAGATTCGTACCATTGTGCTATAGCACCGGTTCCGGAAGTTCCACCTGTAAAGCTAAGGACAACAGGATCACCCAGGCAGACCGGATCAGGTGATGCAGATGCAGATGAAGGCGCTGTGGAATTCGTTTTTATTGTTACAGTAACAGAAGCGCATGCTGTTGTATTGCAACTGCCTTCTGCCCGCACGTAATAGGTTGTAGTGCTGCTTGGAGATACTGATATGCTTGAACCTGAACCTGCGGATGTTCCACCACAGGAGCCTGTATACCATTCCCATGTAGCACCGGGTTCAAGGCTGCCACCAATTACAGACAGTGTTGACGACGAACCTGAACAGATGTCGGACGGTGTTGCATCAGCACCTGTAGGGGCTACAGAACCCGGGTCAACGGTTATGCTTACAGTGGCTGTACCTTCACAACCATTCACATCTGTACCGGTTACAGTATATGTGATATCGGCAGAGGGTGATACAGTATGAGAATTGCCGGCCCCAAGGCTCTGATCCCAAGTGTAGGTATCCGCTCCGGATGCTGATATCAGGCTGGATTGTCCGTTGCATATTGTTGATGGAGAGGCGGAGGCTGTAACGGTTGGTCCGGCAGTTACGATAACATTTACAGGCACCCTGACTGATTCACACACGCCTCCTGAAGCAGAAACATAATAGGTAGCATCTGCGGTTAGAGCGGGCGTTGTAAAACTTGCTCCTGTATGCAGTAATGTTCCACCTGAAGCTGCATCATACCAGTTATAAATTGGACCGACACCGCCACTTGCTGTCAGGATTGCTGATTGCCCTGAACAGATTGTATCATCGTCAGCAACGGGCGGAGGCACAACATCAAAATCCCAGATAAAGTAGCTGGCATAATGAGGCCCGGTAAAGCTGCCATCATAATACGCTCCACCACCGGGATCCAATGTGGCTTCAGCGCCGGTATTGGTGGTGGTTGTCAGGTACAACCGGTTTTCAAACGGTGTATATGCGATTTGTGGGACACCCGTATTATCACCGATGTAAGATGACCAGACGGCACTGAAATTACCATCCATTTCCATGAGGAAGCTTTGTCCTCCGGATGCATTGTTATAATAACCGGTAACAGGCATGGGTGTATAGCTGGCACGGGCTGCCAGAAAAAGCTGATCGCAATCGGTAAATATTCCATCATATAGTAAATCACCACCGGTATCACCACCCCAGTAAGTTGCCCAGTTCATCACCCCAGAGTTGGAAAATTTAAGAATAAACGAGCCAAAATCATTATAAGACCCCCCCGAGGTGTTCACATTCGAGGGCACTGTAATGTTATATGCACCAGCCAATACCTGTAATGGCAGATTGGTTGAATTTGTACCCCCGATAACCAGCAATTCATCAGTATCAGGATCGACAATTACCTTTGAGCCGTTACCCATGCGACTATCAATGCCATCATAACCGTTCCCGCCATAAAGGGTATTCCATACCAGGGCTCCACTGTTGTTAAATTTACCGATCATGACATCTTCGGTGTTATCGGTTGTCTGGTAATACGCGCCACCTCCCGGATCTACCAAATGTTCATTGGCTGCAGTACTACTGCTGTTCCAGTCTACCTCACCAACAAAGAAAATATTGTTATTTCCGTCAAAACACACATGAGGGTCTTCCTGTGTTCCCGGTCCTCCCAGAAATGTTCCCCAAATCTGATCATATGAGTTATCGAGCAACATCAGAAACAAATCCGTAAAACCACCATTGGTTCCCTGATTATATGCACCGGGACGCGTCACGATATGTGCAGGTTCAACACCCCAGTCGTAAGCATCTAAGATAATTGCTACCTCTCCTGTAGAGTTAATTGCAATGCTGGGGTGCGAACTGGAATGACCAGGAATGTTTGTTGAGTGTAAGAGTTCTCCTGTGTTTTTATTAAACCTCAAATAATACGGAGCAGTTGAACCGGCGTTGTAAAAAAAACCTCCGCCATTCAGAAAAGTGGCATCACTTGACAGTGCATCACCCACAATGTGCAGTACATTACCATGAGTAGCCATAACCTCTGTTCCAAGCCCCCAGTCCATTCCGGAATTGCTGCCACCAAAATAAGTTGACCAGACCAGCGAGCGATTCGAATCAAATTTTGCAATGTACAGATCATTGGAAGCATAAGCCTGTACATAAGCAGAGCCTCCGGGATCAATTGTAGGGTAATCATTTGCGTCGTTATTGCAATATCCTGATATAAAAAGATTTCCCGCATCATCCGCCACATTATGATCATAAGAAATCGATCCATCCATGGTATTGGTTTCAAAAAAAGTTGCCCAGTTAACAGTTGGATCAATACACAATGTGTTAAAAGCTGAATCTGTTTCAAAACCTATCAGGTCACCTTCCAGTGTATAATTCACCTGTCGCTGATCCTGCATATCATCATTTGCCCATGCCATTGGGATTTCTTCAATCAGGGGAAACAGCTTTGTCTCAACAACCAGTCTGTTGTTTTTGAGCTTTACCGACTCCGCTCCCCGGTAACGCAATTTGATATCTGTAATATCTGCTCCTGGGTGTAAAACAAAATCGTATTTCAATCCGTCATCACTGACATAAAAAATCAGGTCGATATGGTCATAGAGATTTTCATATATCAGTTTTTGATAATGATTCACTGAAGTCAGCATGTCACGCTTATTCAGGAAATAGTTTACGTAGCTTCTGTTTCTATTTTTTGCTGATATTTTCAGATCCGGATTAGATCCCGGGAACATCATATCAATCCGATGCATTTTCATTTTCTGATTGGTATAAGCACTATCAATCTCTGACTGCAATAATCCTGATGGATCAATTTTATCGTATTCTTTCAGGTTAAGCACGACGGACTTATTGGTAAAATAGGCTGATACACCAGCATTGCTGTACACATATTGCACTTCGGGATGGAGTTGCCCGTCTCTGTCCATAACCTGTCCGGCATTTTCGGTAAATCCCTGTTTATTGAGATTTAGATTTAACCCGTTTGCAAATGTTTCGGTTTGAAAGAAAAAACACAACAGTATAAGCAGAAAAGAAAGTGAGGATTTATTCATAGAATGGATATTTAGGTCTCAAAAATGCTTTACAGTCGCAACTGAAAACCATATCACGGCTAAAACCGATGACATTGTTTTGTTTTCATATCACAACTAACCAAATTTACATGAAACTATAATTGAATCAAAATAAATTTTCTGATAAAATACAACACAGATGAAACAGAATAGCAAAAAGAAAGGGCTGCCATTTACAGCAAGCCCCTTCTTCCTGATATTATGAGATGTTTAATAAACAATTGTTACAACTCCTGATTTTGGTTTACTACCATTATTCAGTTTAATAACATAGATATAGCTTCCGGTAGGAACTTTACGACCCTCAGTGGTAGTTCCATCCCATGGTTCGGTTCCGGGGAATCCCTCATAAAGGATCTGTCCCCATCTGTTAAACACCTGTACCTGGTAACTTCTGAACAATTCAAGATTTTCAATAATCCATGTATCGTTGTTGTTATCACCATTTGGTGTAAAGGCATCCGGTATTCTCAGGCACTCTTCAGGCACGTCCATGAGTGTAATTATATCAACATCATGTTCACAATTATGGTCATCCTGAACCGTAATATCATAAGAACCTTCGTACAATCCATCAAAATACGGCAAATTTCCGGTTGCATTTTCCCAGAGGTAAGTGTATGGGGGTGTCCCACCATTTACCTCAAGTTCAATATAGCCATCGCTATTACCAATGCATGACGGGTTATTTGAAAGATAATCAACCATCAGTGGTGCAGGTTGCTGTATCATAACGGAAGTATCAATTTCACAACCATTAGCATCCATAAGATCCAACTCATAAAACCCTTGAGAAAGATTAACTAGGGAGGTGTCAGTTGAAATCTCATCACCAGCAGACCATTCGAAATAATAGGGATGTGTTCCACCAGAGACGCTTGCAAATATCTGTCCATCATCAGCTCCATGACAGGAGATATCGTACTTCGTGATATCCAATCCCAAAGCATACTCAGGCTCAGATATAAATACACTATCTGATATTTCACACCCGTGATCATCGGTAACTTCCACAGTGTAATAGCCGGTGGGCACATCTGA
>CAYQMB010000102.1:0-10890 GCA_964418565.1 uncultured Bacteroidales bacterium
CCCCATGCCTGGATTGATTGAATACCACAATATGTTTTTGGAGGTTTAAAAAAATAAACATCTGATTTTGAAGAGCGCTACCTGCAAGGCATTCGCAAGTATGGCTGAAATCAAATTTTTAATTTGAATATAAGCATATTTGTCAAGGCAATTTTAACAGGAATCCGCTTGTGATGCTTTCTCGTAGTCATTTCAAAAATACTATCAATTTTTTCAGCACAGCCTGTTATTGAGAAAAAATGGATCAATGGATTTTGGATTCAGGAAAATAACTTTACCTTGCACAAAGAAACCTTGTGATTTTTCAGACATAAACTAACTCATGCATTACGAATTGAAGCACTGATGTTTGCAGGATACAGCAGGATAAAAGCACAACCGACAAATGGGTTTAGAAACCGGCCGGATATCATGCTCATGGGCAGAAAAAATCCTGATTTGCTTACGTTACAGCAAATCAGAATCACATTTTATATCAGAAAAATACCTATATTCAGATCCAACAGTAAACAGTTATTCATAAAACATATTCCGTATGAACCGATTATTTAAACCGTTATTTCTCGTGCTGTTATTGCATTTCGCCCTTAATCTGCAGGCTCAGGAATTGAGGACATCAATTGAAACAGGGGAGGACTTGCCTTCTTTTTATCCTTACCTTGGTTTTGAATGGGAAGGAAACAAAAGCATTATCGACATGCCAGGGCAGCTGCGATACATGGTAGGTACCAGATATTATCCGGGTGACAAATGGAATTTTGAAGCCGAGTACGGCCGTGATATGGTTATGCAGAAAACATCCGTGGCAAAGCGCAGGCAGATATCAAGGCTTGGAGCTGCCCGCATGCTGTTTGGAGGCCTGAAAACCGAGGCGATTGATAATCATTATACCTCAAGTAAAATTGCAGGATTAAACATACGAAGTGGGGTGGAGCATCGCGTTGAGCAGGTAGATGCTAATATCATGAGCAGCGATTTTTATCTATACAAAATTAAAGAAGAGCATTCGTACAGTTTGACATCCGCATACCTGGGCGTTGAGTTTATGGTTCGAAAAAAGAGAAAAAGCCTGGATATAAATATTTTCAGAGGTGTGTCAGTTAACCAAAGAGGCTGGAATCAGCACCTGTATTTTGATGTATTTCTTTTAAGCTTTCTGAGTGATGACGCGATAGAGATGTCCATTTATAAAAGCGACTCCGATGATATTTATTACTATTATACGGATAACTTGACCCTTGTGAGTGAGGTTACTTTATATGGACCGGTAGGCAAATATTCCCCATTTGATCTTAAAAAAACGGGCACCCGGCTCGGTTATTCATTGGTTACATTTAATCCCAACGGATCATCGCATCGCATTGGAGCAGAGGTGGCATTACCTCCCTGGATATATGTTAAAGGTACGAATGAAGAGGCGTTGACCAATGGCGCTTACTTTAAATTGTATTACACCAGCACCTTACCACTTTTCTAACTGTTAAAATCAAACGATTATGAAACGCATTATATACCTTATGTTAATTGCCGGCTTGTTTGCATCATGTGCCAGCATATTTGTACCAAAAGAAAGTCCTGTCAGCCTTCAGTCTTTACCCGATGAAGCTACCGTATATAAAGACTCAACGGAAATTGGAACTACCCGCTTTTCAAAAAGGCTTGACAAGGGAGAAACCCATATTCTGAGGGTTGAAAAAGAAGGGTATTTGCCGGCATACGTCCCGTTTTATACTGCCAAAGCCAATAAAGGCGCACTGCTTAACGCCCTGAATCTTGGCTGGTTCTACAACCTGGACATCCGTAAAGGTGGTGGTGCACGGTGGGAAGATGCTGCCAAACAGGTGGAATTGTACAAAAAGCCCGATTCAGTCAGCAACACGCAATCGGTGTACTTCAATAAGCTTGAATTTGATGTGCCCGAAGAGGACAGTCTGCTTGTTATGCATTTGGATGGTGATGTGATAAACTTCTACAATTATGAAAGCGATGAGGATGGAGAAAACGAAGACGGAAAAACAGAGAAAGAAGAAATCGAGGAATACGAAGGGCCTATGAAATGGCGTAACGACGATGATGATGTTTTTGCCAACAGAGTTAATGATGCCCTCCGTGACCGTGGGTATGCGGTGCCTGAAGAAGACGATGAAAGCCTGTTTGCTGTATCCAATACTGATTATTTTCTATCCGCAAAAGTTACCAGGATGTACAATGATATGGATATACTGTTTTCATTTTCAGAAAACAATCCCATACATATACGCCTGCACCTGGATGTCGTATGGGTGTTGACAAATGCTTTTCAGGATACCATTGAAACCTACCCGGTAAGTGTCGTGCGCGATTACTGGTTTACAACGGAAGTCTTTTCCGATAGCGATGATGCGGATCGAAACGATTATATTGACATGGCTGCTTATGAACTCATGAGGCAACCCTCGTTTTATGAACATGTTTCCACTGAGCTTGACCGGAAAGAAATGATTACCCGTTACGATGAAACCCTTGTTCTTAATCAAAAAAATAGCATAAGTGAATTAACTGAAGCAGTAAATTCAGTTGTCACCATCACAACGGGAAAAGGTCACGGCAGTGGCTGTATCCTTTCATCTGACGGCTATATTGCCACCAATTATCACGTTGTGCATGGTGCAGACACACTGGAAGTACGCATGGCCAACGATTCGGTGTTTCCGGCAGAAGTTATACGCAAATCTGAAGCATTTGATCTGGCATTGGTAAAAGTTGACTGCAAAGACTTGTCTGGTTTTGCCCTTGATACAACCAATGAAGCAAGTTATGGTGCCGATGTGTATTCCATTGGTACCGGTGTGAATGTCAGCCTTGGACAAAGTCTGAGTAAAGGAATTATCAGTGGGAAACGCCAAATCGGCCTTTCTGAATATTTACAGACCGATGTAACCATTAATCCGGGTTCCAGCGGCGGCGCTTTGGTAGGCAAAGAGGGTGAACTTCTGGGCATTGTCAGTGCCAAAATGATGGGTGTTGGCATCGAAGGCATCGGCTTTGCCATTCCTGTGAAAACGCTTGTAAAAAGCCTGAATTTGACGAACGAACCCCCGGAGTAGTTGTTAAAACTGCCTGAATCCGGCCCCGGGCTGCAGGTTAAACCAACTGGTGTTTTACAGGTTACGTCTTGTGAGATCGCATTTAGCCGGTGTGTCGATGGTCAGACATTCTTTGTCTCATAAGGACATTTCCCTGTAATTTCTTATTTTTGCAGTATGGCGAAAACCCTCACTGATATGCTTGGTTGCCGTTATCCGGTGTTAATGGCCCCTATGTTTCTTGTGTCAGATGAAAATCTGATGCTTGCCGGACTGGAAAATGGTGTTGCTGCTGCTTTCCCGGCTGCCAATTACCGAAGCCCCGAAGCCCTGGACAGGGCAATGACAGAGCTGCAATCCAAAACAAATAAGCCCTTTGGTGTGAACATCATTGCCAACCGCTCCAATCCGGATTTTGATACCCAGCTTTCTGCCTGCATAAAGCACAGGGTGGATTTTGTTATTACATCCCTCGGAAATCCTGAAAAAGCCATAAATGCCTGTCATAAAGCCGGAATTCCGGTGTTTTGTGATGTCACTGACCTGAAATACGCCAAAAAGGTGGTTGGAATGGGAGCGGATGCTTTAATTGCTGTTAACAAGCAGGCAGGCGGTCACCCGGGGTTGCTGCCCGGTGATGTTCTGTTGACCGAATTGCAAAACGCATTTGATTTGCCGGTAATCTACGCAGGCGGCATTGCCTCCCACACCGATTACCAGCGTGTGATGAAAGCCGGTGCTGCAGGCGTGTCTGTTGGTACGCTGTTTCTGGCCACTAAAGAATCACCTGTGTCAGATGCTTACAAACAGGCCATGGTGAATAATACGGCCAAGGATATCGTGCTCACCGATAAGCTGTCTGGCGCTCCTTTGCATGTCATCAATACTGATTACGTTAAAAAAACTGGTACCAAAGCCAACCGCCTGACGTGCTTTCTGTACCGGCATAAAAAACTGCGGCGCTTTTTAAAAGGGCTTGCTATGAAACGGGGTATGAAAGCACTGGAAAAAGCTGCATTCAGTGCCAGTTATAAAACGGTGTGGGTTGCCGGACCGGCCATCAGCAATGTGCATTCCATTGTCAGTGTAAAAGAACGGGTTGAGCAGATTATCGGCGATAAAAATTAATATCCGCAACCTCATTCTGTCATTTCACCAATCAAATCGGTCTGAAACACCTGCCTGACCTTGTCAAGGTTGTATCGCTTTTTGGAAATCAGATAATAAAGTTTCGTTACGGCTGCTTCCAGAGTCATGTCACGGCCCGAAATAACCCCGGCTGATTTCAGGGACGCTGCATAGCTGTCCAGATGTACTGATCCCCTCAGGCATTGGGTAACTGCCACAAGTATGGTGCTTTCGGATGCTTGCTTAAGTGCATCGTGAAATTCGGGATTCTTTTTTTTCGTCGGTCCGTTTCCTGCTCCGTATGCTTCAATTACCAGTCCCTGCAACTCAGGTGTAAGCATATTGCTAACGTATCGTGCCGATATGCCCGGGAAAAGTTTTAGCACACCGATTTCCGCTTCGTTCTGGGGCTTGTCATGACGGAAATATTCTACCGGCCGTGTGCGTTTGAGCTTATCCTGTATCAGGTTCTTTTTAAGGGATATGCTGTAGTCCCAGTGTTTTTTCAGACTGATGTCAATGCCAATATCTGCCAGGGGCGGGTAGTTTGGCGATTCAAAGGCGTCAAAGCCGGATGCGTTTACCTTGGTGCTGCGACAGCCACGCAACAGCTTGTTGTTGAAATACAACACAACTTCCGGAATGCTGTAATTACCGGCAATAATGAGAGAGGATATCAGGTTTTCACGGGCATCGTTGCGCAGGCGGTTATATGGAACCTGCGAGCCTGTAATGATCACATTGTTGTTTATTCCCGAAAGCATGAAACCCAGGGCAGAGGCTGTGTAAGCCATGGTATCGGTGCCGTGCAGTATCACAAACCCTTTGTAGGTGCGTCGCTCTTTGTCCACAATTTCCGCTATGCGGTCCCAGTTGTCCGGGTTCATGTTTGAGGAATCCAGCAGCGGATCCATCGACTGTATGTCAAATTCAGGTAGTTGTGAATCCTGTATCGCTCCAATGTCTTTGCGGATGTGATCGGGGAATTCAGGGTCGGGTTTGTAGCCTTCGTCTGTGGGCTTCATCCCAATGGTGCCGCCGGTATATAATATGAGTATTTTGTGCCGTTTTGCCATCGTTTGAATTTTACGCAAAGGTAGATTTTTTTACGAAGTCCTGTGCAAAACACATCAATCCTCTCACTCATCTTCGCTGATATCCTGAGATTCAAGAAAGTTGTTTAAAAGTTGTTTAAGCGTTGCATCGTCATTATCACTAAGCACACGTTCTAAATCCCGGGCATCAATATCATTAAGCATATCAATCTGATGCTTGCTGAGCATGAGGTTTTCCGGCAATTGTACGCAATGCAGATAAAGACGCTGTTTCAGTTGGTAACTGTCAAGCTTTTCGGAAAGAAGCTCATAAAAGGCTTCCCGTGCCATTCGGTGATTGCGCTGATATTCCTGTTCATTTTTTTGTTTTTTCATATGCCAGCTTTTTATTTGTTCTGTCAGGGATGTTAAAAAGCGAAGGTTTCTTTTATGCAAAAAACTCTTTGCAGCCATTTCACCCAGGCTTTTTTCATAAAATTCTATCAGTTTTTTTAATTCTTCGCTGCTCAATTCACGCAAATCAAACCCCTCGGTGTACACGGTGTTGAAATACACAAATACATCTTTATCGTTGCAAAATTGTACCAGGTCTGGTATTTCAAACCGGTTTTGCTGCATGGGGCAAACGCTGATGTTGATGTAATGACCGGATTTTTTGCCAGTGGCTATGAATTTATCCAGATTTCGCATTACTTCTTCAAAATCAGCATGTTTGCGTATCGTCTCAAACCGTTCTTTTTGCAGTGAATCTATGGAAACGCCAATCTGAAAACGTCCGCGTTGCAGGAGTTTTTCAATTTTGTCGTTGTACACCGTGCCGTTGGTTTGCAAATTGATGATGCATTTGGGGTTGATGCTTATGATGCGCTCCCAGATGCTGTAATGCAGGGGTACCAGAAATGGCTCGCCGCCAAGAAATTTGGCAATCTTAAGGCCGGGAATCCACGCTTCCAGTTGTTCGGCAAAGCGCTCATCGTATGCACTTGCTTTCGGCCTGAGGTCTTTTTCTTTGGCTATTTTGCTGCTAAACGTTTCATCGCACATAACGCAGGCCAGATTGCAGGTGTTGTCCAGCTCAAATATCATTTCAGAGGGAGCCGGCGGGTTGGATTTTAATGTATCGTAAAGCAAGGCTTCCACACCACTGAAGTTACCAGACATTATCTGCCGCCTGCAATGCTGACACCCCTTGTCAAAATTGCGAATATGCAGCTCTGCCTGCAATTCACGCCGACGAGCTGAGTGTATGATTTCATCCACCGACATGTCCGGCCAGCGACCGTATTCAAAATCGCGGTTAAAGCAACAGGGAACAGCTTTTCCGCCAAAGCCGAAATACAGGCTGCGGGTGGGGGCAAAACAAATGGTTTTTTGCGGTCCAAGTGGACGGTTGTGCTGATAGGCCTTTAATTGCTCAGAAAATATTTGCTTCTCTTTAGCATCCAACTCCTGATTGCTGTGCTTTGGAACAGAGTGGTATTCCTTGTTGTACACCAGTTTGCCCTTGGCCTGAGCGATTTTCTGCCTCGCGTATTCCGTTATGTGATGCAGGCGGTGTTTCATGGATTTACCTCCTCGTTTAACTGCTTGCGGGCTTGCTGCAAAAGCCTGTTTTCATCTTGCGCTTCCACCATTTGTTTGATTGTCTCCGCATCACTGTCGCAGAAAAGTGTTAGCACAGAGGCCCGCCGATAGTCGTTTTCCAGGGCTTTCACCAGGCGGAAAACTTTTTCCCGTGCGCGTTTGTCAAGTGCATCCATGGTCTCTGCATATGCAGTTTCCGGATTTCGGGGAGTTTCATTTTCCTGCTGGCGTTTTTGCTGATGCCAGCTTTCCAGTTGACTGAGCATGCTGTGATAATTGCCCGCATTTTGCTTTTCCTGATCAGTGGAGCGGGGAGGAGTAAAGGTTTTGAGCTTCTCAATGGCCTGATGCAGGAAATCAGCAGACTGGTATTTGAGGGAAAGCTTTTGTGGCTTTACCACTGTGTGAAAGAATACGCCGCAGCCGTGCTCATTACCAAAGCTTACCAGCTCCGGCAAATCATTTAGGTTAATGCTCATCGGGCAGACCAGGATGTTGCAGGTGGTTTTGTGGCGATGGCAGTAATCAATAAAACGTTTGCTGTTTTTCATCACATCATCAAAATCAGCTCCAACGCGGATGGTTTCATACACATCCTTACGCAAACTGTCGATGGAGATGTTAAAATGCAGGTTTTTGTGTGTGTTTAGCATGCTTTCAATCCGCTCCGACCAGGTATTGCCATTGGTGGTGATCAGAATACGACACCCGGGATTTGCTTTTTTTATCATCTCCCAAATCTCGTAATAGATTGGAATCAAAAACGGGTCGCCACCGGTAAACTCGGCCATTTGAAGGTGTGGAATAAACTCCCGGAGTTCCTCTAAAAAGCGATTGTCATACACCTCCGGCAGGGGTGGCTGCTTGTCCCGGTGTTTGCGAATGGATGAACTCAGATTGCCGTCGCACATAACACATTGCAAATTGCAGCGGTTGCTCAGCTCAAATTCCATTATTTTGGGGTATTTCCCCTTTGAAATTCCATAATGCTCGTATTTATTGGGCAGCAGGCTGCCAAAATTGTGTTGCTCAAACTGCGGCTGGCAAAACCCGCATGCATGGTTTAGATTTCCCTCATCCATTGCCTCCCGGATATTTTGAAATTCTCCGGAAAACCAGGCATCACGGACGCTTGTTTCCGGCCATTTATCAGAGTTTTTTCCGTAGGTAGCGTAGCATGGTGACATATAGCCGGCCCTGGAAAAAAACATGCTGCTGTACGGAGCGTAACAAAGCTTTGGGCGAAAGCCGTACAAACGTTGCCGGTTGTAGGCTTTCATGGTGGAAAATGACAGGGAGCTGCTTTCGGTTTCGGGTAGCCGGATGATGCCCGATTTGTATTTCAGGTACTGCAAAGCCTTAAAAGCATTAATATAGCTTCGTTTTAAAAAAACTGGACTTATGTTGTACAAGGCATCAATCATGTACCCAAAAATACAAATTTGCCTGGAACACAGGATAAAATGTCGTGCTTTTTGACGCCCCTACGTTTCATAAAAAAATCACTGCACAACCACTCTCCGGAAATACGTGCCTGATTCAGTTATCAGCTTAATGATGTAAATGCCTTTTGCTTCTTGTAGTGTCAGATCAACGGAAAACCGGTTGCTGCCATAAAATACTTCGTTGGTTTTGTTGCCCGTCAAATCAAATATTTGTACTTGTTTAATAGAGGCATGTTCTGATTTAACCGTGATTCTGCCATCGGTGGGGTTGGGGTAAATTACAACGTCCTCAAGCTGGTGGGTAGTTATTGAATTGCCCGCCATTACTTCAATGGTTTTGGTTGATATATCACCACAATCATTTGAATTGTAAGCGTATAAAGTGACTGTGTAAATCCCTGACTCCTGGTATGTATGAGAAGGATTATGCTGCATAGAAGTGCTGCCATCACCAAAATACCAAAAAACAGAATCAGTGACAGCTCCTTCATAGGAAAAATATACAACAGGATAAGCCATGTAAACAAGACTGTCAGATACAGTAAAGCCTGCATCTGAAAAGCCAAGATTGCCAACGGTGATATCTAAGGTGTCGCGGCAGACATCATATGGAGAAGGCCACCAGGTGGTCTCGTTTTGGCCTTCATAAACCATTTCTACATCATAAGTTCCTGCAGGAATGTTTGTTTGTACTGTATCATAAGGGTCATCCATATTCAGTCCCGTGGTGTCAATCCAATGAAAAGCAATCGAGGAACTATCAGGAATAAAAACAACGCTGCCATTGCCCAACAAACATGAATCGGGGGTTATTTCCAACCCATAACCCGGGATGGAAGGTTCATACACAACGGTATCGTTGATTTCTGACCAGCAACCAAAGCGGTTTTGAACCTGCAGGCTGATGTCATGCACGGTATCGTCTTCGCTGGTGATTGGCCAGTGTACAAGCAGACGGTAGTTGCCGGTGCTATCGGATACCGGCGGCCAGATGCTGTCAACAATACCACCATGCAATTCCCAGTTGTATTCCGGATGAAAATCTTCATTGGCTTTGATGGAGGCCGGCTCTCCAAAACAGTTTGGAGGGATGATGGTAACTTCGGCTGAAGGGATATTGGCAAAACTCACCATAACCGTATCCATGTCCATACATGGACTGTTGGTTTCTAACCAGGTAAGTGAAAACACATCTTCATCGGGGTTGAGATCGGGATAAAAATTTGTATCTACAGTAACTGTGGCATTGGGATTGGTACTGTCATCCAGAAAAATACCGCTACTTATATTTACCCAATTCCCTGTGGATGCGGATGTAGAATACTGCGCATTGAGTTCTCCTGAATAACCACAAAAAACAGTATCTGCACCTGCATCAGCTACCGGCATTTCAATAAAATGCACTGTCCAGGGGTCAGATGTATCTGAACAAAAGGAGGGAGGCTCATTGTCGGGATGGTTGCTTTCTACCCACCGGATTTCGTAATAGCCGTATTCAGATACTTCCATGGTATCGCTGTAAGATTGGTAAAAAAATGTTACGCCATATGGCGGATTGGCTATCCAATGGCCGTTAACGCCGCTGCCCGGGTTCTCGGCTCTGAGGTCGTAACATATTTTACCGCACACGGCTGTGTCTTCCGGATCCATGGCCAGGGTGGCTGTCGGTTCCTGCCAGAAAGTAACGGTTACGGTATCTTTGCTTATACACTCATCGTTGAATTCTATCCAGATAAATTCCTCGGGACCATACCCTCCACCTTGAGTTACACAGGTGTTTACATCTTCCAAATTATCAAACATACTTCCTGGTAAAGGCAACCAACTACCGTCAAACCCTCCTGAAACACCATTAAAGCATGCTTCATTACCACAGACATCAAAATCATCGCCGGCATCAATGTCCGGGATTTCTTTGCATACAATGTCATGTGCCACAGAATCCGCTGATGTGTTGCCTTCCACAACCAGGCTTACCGTAACGGTATCGGCAATGTTTATTGTCCCGATTGAAAAGGTATACTCCTCAGGTCCATCTCCGGTTAAGAGGATGTCATCCTGGTACCATGCCCGGGAAATAACCGTTTCCCCCGCACTGATATCCGTGACGGTAATCTCATTGCCGCAGGTGACAGAATCATAAGAAAAATCCGCTGTAATCTGGGCATGGGCAAATACAGGAAATAAAGGAAGCAATAGAAATAAGATTATTTTTTTTATCATAATGCTGGTTTTATAGATGTAGACAAAATAGGATGGCATTACGTTGCCTGTGTAGTATTATGTAAATAAATATAGCAACGTTTTTGGCGTGGCTTTTTGTTTTCAACCTGTTTTTCATCAAAGCGAATTATTCAGATTGTTAAGTACGTATTGCTAATTGTCAAAATGGCGATATTCCAATAGAGCAACCTCCGGGTTATTTTCCATACTATCGGGTGTGTAAATGCTAAACGTGTAGTAACCGGTTCTCAGATAGGGGCCATTTTCCGGATTTGCCGGATCAACATAATGCCTTGGGATAACCCAGAAATCATAATACGTGGTATCATTAGCAAAAATCTCAATTTCGAGCATATCAGAAACATTGTCAGCTTCCTGGTATTCAGTTGT
>CAYQMB010000103.1:0-10839 GCA_964418565.1 uncultured Bacteroidales bacterium
GCCGTTAGGCCGGAAGGAATTGCTCTGCAAAAGTACAGTGACACACTTTTCTGAATACTCCCGCGAAAAACTGGCACTTTTTTATTTGCTATTTACACCGCCCCGGTAGCAACCCTCAATCCCTCCGTCCCTCAATCCCTCCGTCTCTCAATCCCTCCGTCTCTCAATCACTCCGTCTCTCAATCCCTCCGTCTCTCAATCCCTCCGTCTCTCAATCACACCCTCTCTCCATCACTCCGTCTCCAATATTTGCCCGATTCCCCACATTTCATTACCTTTAAGCCTGAAAACTAAAAAGCGTATTTAAAATGAAAAAAGTAATGTACTTCATGGGTTTGTCCCTCTTGCTTACCAGCTTTATCGCCTGCAACAACGGCGAAACTGAAAAAGAGGACACAAAAAAAGAAACCACCGCTGAACAAAGCGATATGCAGAAAAAAGTAGAGAATTACGCGGAGGTAGAACTCCAAACCGACCTCTCACACCTGAGCGACAACCAGAAAGAAATGCTGGGCACCCTTATCGATGCTGCCGATATCATGGAAGAAATCTTTTGGGTAGAAGCCATCGAATCAAAAGATGAATTCCTTTCCAAAATTGAAGACGAGGCCACCAAAACCTACGCCAAAATCAATTACGGTCCATGGGATCGCCTCAATGGTGATAAACCTTTCATCGAAGGATATGGTGAAAAACCCGCCGGTGCCAATTATTACCCAAAAGACATCACCAAAGAAGAATTTGAAAACTGGGACAACGAAAACAAAACCTCTTGGTACACCATGGTGCGCCGTGATGAAGACGGAAACCTGAAAAACATCTGGTACCATGAGTTCTTTGAAGAAAAAGTCAACAAAGCTGCTGACCTTCTTGAAGAAGCTGCCGCACTGGCTGAAAATCCCGGCTTTAAAAAATACCTCGAGCTGCGTGCTGATGCCTTCCGCAACGACAAATACCTGGACAGCGATCTGGCATGGATGGACATGAAAGACAACAAAATTGATTTTGTCGTTGGTCCCATTGAAAGTTATGAAGATCAGTTTATGGGTTACCGTGCTGCACACTCCGGACAACTTCTGATCAAAGACCTGGAATGGAGCAATAAACTGCGTCGTTTTGGCAAATTGCTGCCCGAGCTGCAGCAAAGTCTGCCCATAGAAGACAAATACAAGGCCGAAGAAGCCAAGGAAAATTCGGACATGAATGTGTACGAAGTAGTTTATTATGCCGGTGACTGCAATGCCGCCGGTAAAAACATTGCCATCAACCTGCCAAACGATCCGCGTGTTCACGAAGCCCGCGGCAGCCGCAAACTTCAGTTGAAAAACTCAATGAAAGCCAAATTTGATAAAATCCTGATGCCCATCAGTGAAATGCTGATTGTGGAAGAACAACAGGAAAATATCAATTTCAATGCCTTTTTTGAAAACGTTATGTTCCATGAAGTGGCTCACGGACTTGGTGTCAATCAGACCATCACAGGAGAAGGTACCGTTCGCGACGTGCTTGCAGATGCCTACAGCCCTGTGGAAGAAGCCAAAGCCGATATTACCGGCCTCTACCTGGTAACCAAACTGCACGAAATGGGAGAGCTGTCAGAAAGCAACCTCAAAGACAACTACGTGACATTCCTTGCCGGCATTTTCCGCTCCACTCGCTTTGGTGTTGCCAGCGCGCATGGTAAAGCCAACATGATGGAGTTTTATTACCTGCTTGAAAACGATGCCATCGAACGCACAGAGGATGGTGAATACAAAATTAATTTTGAAAAAATGCAGGATGTTGTGGCTGATTTGTCCGGACAAATCATCAAAACCCAGGGCGACGGCAATTACAAAGAGGCCAAACGCTGGATTGACACCAAAGCCAAAGTTGGCGAAACACTGCAATCTGACCTCGACAGAGTAAATGACGCTGGTATTGCAAAAGACATTGTCTTTATTCAGGGCAAAGATGTCCTCGGCATTTAATCCGAAAATCCGATATAATGAAGCCGTTCCGTTCCGGAGCGGCTTTTTTTATGCCTTTTTTGCCATTTTTTTTATTAAAAAGCCGGATAAATTATGGATAGAGGTCAATACTGAACGCGGAAAAGCCATCTTTTTGCTGACCAGGCGCTGTGCTGAGAGCCTTGCTAACTTTCCGGATTGTAGCTTTCTACCGCCCGGCAGGTTTTCTCACTGATGGTTTCGCATAGCGTATTGAACAGTTCCTGCCTGGATTTGATGGTTTCTCTGGCATGTAATAGCGCTTTTAGCTTTTCAGTATCATCCGGGTAGTCTTTGATGACATCTTCACGGTTGGGGATGAGTCGGTATTTCCAGTAACCGGGCACAAGCCTGTTGTTGTCGCCGGAATAAGATGCGTAGTGTATGTTATCGCGCTTGCTGAGATCATACTGCTCGCTGATCATCAATTCATTGTTTTTGGTGTTTACCAGTTTCATGCTGAAGCTGATGCTCAGTTTGCTGTTTTGCCGGTATTCCTGGTATTTGATTTTTTTGTAATCCCACGAGCTGATGTCCTCTTTACGCAGGGCTGATTTTCTGAACCAGCCGGGAACATCATCCTTGTTTAGCCGGCCGGGGTAATACTGCATGTCCAGAATGTCGCCTTTGATGATGGCATCAGGCACCTGCGTTTTATCGTCGTATTCCACCAGACGAATAAACGGGTTGTCTGTTTTGCTGATGGCATCGGCAATTTTTTCCTGAAGCCGGGAGACAGATTTTAAATCCTTGTCGCGACTTGTAAACGGCGCAATTCCAATGTCAATGGTCGCTTCTTCTTTTGCTTTCTGACGCAGATCGTTGCAATTTTTGTAGCCACCGGTATTCTGAATAATACCACCCAGGGAGGCATAGGCGCTGCGGTATTTTTCATCGTTCATCAGTTGTTTTGCCCGTCTGTATTTGGGTTCGTACACAGCGGTTTCCAGCATGTCGCCTACATCCTTGTATTCAGGATCAATCGCTGTAATTTCTTGCAACACCTGTTCTGCAAGCGCAAAGTTATCCTTTTCAAGTAAACTGACAGCTTTTTTGTACCTGTCCTGTAAATAAGCCACTTTGCATTCCTGGTAATACTCATCGTAATATGGCGGAATGCTTAACTCCACCCTGTATCTGGCGGCTTTATCCTGCAGGGATTTGGCTTCCTGGTAATGGTAAACGGCTTCCTGATAATTGGCCACATCAAAGGCATCTGAGAATTTTTTAAGCAGGTTTTCCATGCGATGCCGGCCCGTGCGCTGCAAGCCAAGCTTGGCTTCTGCCATATTGTTTTTGGTTCGTAAGGCGGAATAATAGGCATTAAAAGCATCAATATACAGCCCCTGTTGCTCCAGCTCTGCTCCCTGGTTAAGCAGACGCTTGTGCGTGCAGCCTGAAATGCTGAGCAAAAACATGAAAACAATTGCTATGATCGGAATTCGCTTCATATCCGGAGGCTCATTATTTTATTGTAAAAGGTCAGTTTTTACCATACAGTGAAAAACGTGTAAAGCGGGCATGGTTTTTAGGTATCCAGATCCAACCATTTATGAAAAAGCTTGCAGGCCCGACTTTACACGTGTCACGAATATACAAAAAAAAACAGACAATTACAAACGCTCAGACCGTATGCGTTAAAATATGGAAAAACCGGATCGGTTTTGCTGCGCAATGGTTTATTCTGCGACCCACTTGCCATCAACAAGGGTGTAAACGGCTTTCCCATCCGGTTCAAAGTTCATGGGTGATATTTTTACAAACTCAATTTTGGTGTTGCTCAGCCATGTGGGATTTTCGGGTCCCCAGTAAAGTTTCTCCCTGTGCTGTAGCTCATACGCGTTGTCACTTGCGCTGTAAACTTCAAATCCGTTGAAAGAGTAGGTGGTGGCCAGATCCCGGTTGTACGCCAAAAACCGACTGTGATCAGGAGACACCAAAACTTCACCGTCAGTTTCGATCATATTGCCGGTTTTGCGGTTGATGATTTTGTTGGTACCACCTTCGTAAAAAGTCAGGTGCACCAAATAGGCGTGCAGAGAGGGGAAATAATTGGTCAGGCGGTAGCTGATGTACTTCTCCGGAGTGGGTGTGTCATTGCTGGTAAAACTCAAATCTTCACCGTTTTCAATACTCAAATGCAGGGTTTTTCCCTCACGGCTGGCCCAGTCGCTGTGTTCTTCCAGAATGTGTTTTTCCACCCGGTCTATGCATTGTGATTCATGAATTCTGCCATCGCAGATGGTGTCGAGCTGCAAGGCTTCGCGGGTGGGTTGGGCGTCTGTTGTTTTGTTGTTCTCCTGCTTTTGGCCGCAACTCATAATGAACACCAGGATAGCCGCAATTAAAGCTGAGTTTTTCATAATATAAAACATTTTGGTTTGGGGTAAAGGTAAAAAATCATACTGAATTTGTTGAGCATGATGATGGTATTTGTAATGTGCATGAAAATGGATTGTTAATATTCTGAATCTTACACCTCTCTGGAATCAGCAGTTACTCCGGTCACACCCTCACCAGGCAGGTGTGGACAACAACCCAAAGCTGCCGCCAGGCAGCTAATCCGTGAAATCTGTGCAAATCTGTGAAAATCCCTGCCTGCCGGCAGGCAGGTGTGTCATCCGTGTTCCAAAATACCGACCAGTTAGCAGCACTCCATCACCCAATCACAATCACGCGTACAAGAACCGCTTGATGCTTTTCTTCGGGGTTTTCTCAAATTCATTCTCGCGAATCTGCATTTTGGAAATGTGCATGTATCCCGGAAGGTCTTCGTTTACCTCTTTTTTGTATTCATCGAGGATGTCCTGTATTTTCTTTTCATGAATGCCCAGCATTCTGCGTTTTTCATGATCGGGGTAAATCATGGCCACAATTTTGTTATCGCGGCCTACCACCAGGCATTCACCCACAAGGGGCTTGTTGTTCAACTTGGATTCTATTTCTTCGGGATAAATGTTTTTTCCCGAGGCACCCAGTATCATGGATTTGCTACGGCCTTTGATGAACAGGTAGTTGTCCTTATCGATCAGACCCAGATCGCCGCTGTGCATCCAGCCGTCATCGGTAAAGGTTTCTTTTGTAAGTTCTTCGTTTTTATAATAGCCCAGCATCACGTTTTCACCTTTTATAAGAATTTCACCAGGCCTTTTTTGCGGGTCATCGGAATCTATTTTTAATTCCAGACTGTCTATGGGTTTTCCTGCCGAATGAATTTTTGTGGTGCGCCAACCGTCGTATGTGATTAGCGGACCGCATTCTGTCATGCCGTAGCCGATGGAAAAGCGGAAATTGATTTTGCGTAAAAACAATTCCACTTCGCGGTTCAGCTTAGCACCGCCAATTACCACTTCCTTAAAGTTGCCACCAAAGGATTCTTCCAGACTTTTCCGTACTTTTTTATGCACCATGCCTTTTAAGCCGGGTACATTCAGCATGAATTTTATCATGGGCTTGTTCAGTACCGGTTTAATCTTGTTTTTGTAGATTTTTTCCATCACCAGTGGCACAGTCAGAATCAATCGTGGCTCAATTTCCTGAAAAGCTTTCACAACAACGTTGGGCGATGGCAGTTTGCCCAGGAAAGTAATGGTACAGCCCAGGGTAAACGGGAAAAGAAACTCAAAGGCACAGCCGTAGGAGTGGGCCATGGGCAAAAAGGAAACAATGCGGTCGCCGCCGGTAAGGGGCATGTTGGCATGGGCATAGCGGATGTTGGATGCCAGGCTGTTGTGCTCGAGCATTACGCCTTTGGGCCTGCCGCTGGTTCCGGAGGTGTACAGAATAGCCGCCAGCGTGTCGTTTGGAATGTGCTCCAGTTTAAAGCTTTCTTTATTTACCGGATCAATCTCTTCCTTGTCCGGCATTTTTTCACCTTCGGCATTGCAATCGTGATGCAGACTGAAATCATCCAGTTTGTAGATGCAGTTAAGGTCATCAAATTTGTCGAATTCCAGGTTTTTCAGAATAAAATCTGAGCCAAACAGCAGTTTTGATTCCGAGTGATTCACCAGTTTGTACACATCCTGAGGCTTGAAATCCTGCAGCAGAGGTACAATTACAGCGCCGTAAGTTACGGTCGCCAGGTATACCGTTCCCCAGTTGGCGGAGTTGTTTCCGATCAGGGCAATTTTATCGCCCGGCTGAATGTCCGATTTTTTAAACAGCGCGTGAATTTTTAGTATCCTGTTGGCCACTTCGCCAAAGGTCATATGCCCGTTCTTATAGTCACACAGGGATTTCTTGTCCCAGTTCTCAAGCATCGCGCTCTCAAAATATGCTGTCAGGTTTTCAGGTATCATATCGTCTGTCTTTTATGTAAAACTAATATTTATCTCAGAAAAACAAGTCCCCAAATGCAAGAAACTTTTAAACAGACATTAAATCAGACAGGTATAATGTCAGATAATCAGGTGGTTAATGATCATGATGCTTTGGGCGCATCCGGCGGCCTTAGCTGAGAAATACCCATCTCCATAGAAAATATTATGCTTTTCTCCCCGTTTTGATGTAGATTTGTACTGGCATGAAATGGCTGAACAAAATACTGGATGCAAACCTCAATGCGATATTGGTAACCATACTGATACACATGGTGCTTGTCTTTGCTTTTTTGCTGGCACGCCTTAATCCGCCCGAGCAGCAAAACGAAGCGGTTATCATGATGGATCCTGAAAACCTTGAGGAAATGGAAAAGTATTTTGAGGCCAAAGAGGAGGTGGAGAAAAAAATGCAGGAACTTGCCGAGGCTGAAAATATGAGCCTGGAAGAAATCCGGAACCTTGCCCGTTCTGGTGAGCCCGGGGAGTTACCGGAAGAATCAAAAAAACAACAAACAGCCGACGAAATTCAGCGCATGTACGAAGATGAGTTGCGCAAAGAAATGTATGGTGATGAATACGAGGATATCAAAGCTGAGCTTCAACGTGAAGTCAGTCGCGATGAGTTTTCCGGGTACAAGAGCGCTTCGGACAGGCAGGAAGAAAGCGGGGATGCCGATTATTATTCTGGTAAATCACTGGTGAAGGTGGAGCTTGAGAATAAAAACCTGCGGCATTATTACATTGACATTCCTGTGTTTACATGCAAAGGGAGTGGTACTGTTGTGCTTGGCATCCGCATCGACAAACATGGCAATGTAACAACCACGGAAATTCTCGGCACCCAAATCCGCTCAGACGAGGCCTGTCTGAAAAATGCTGCCCGCCAGGCTGCACTTAACAGCCGCTTTGCTGCCAGTCCAAATGGTACATCGGGTACCATTACCTACCGTTTTATTCCACAAAATTGAGGGATCGCCTGTCAGTTAGGGCTTCCGGACACACAGGCAGCCTGAATGTTATGATTTTATCAAAATAGTTGGCTTTGTACAAAATAAGCCGGCAGGTGAAGACGTTAAAAAAGTGTTATCAATAAAAAGAACTGTATGTCAAACCTAAAGCCTTATGCCAATGATCGAACATTCTACCCGTTTATTTATTTATGAAAACGACAGTTTTTCAGTTCAGGAGTTGCTTATCCCACTGTACAACAATCTCAGGGATGTTGAAAGTATCCTGCCCATGGAAAGCCCTTCTGATGAAACTGTTAAAAAACTCAACGCGTTGATTAACGCTTGACGCAAGTACAAACAATGCCACAAAGGCAAAACCGGTTTCCTCTGGAGATCGGTTTTTTTTGGTGCACTCCATCACCAATTTTATCAGATTGCTGCACTGATTCGGAATGCGATAAATCGCATACCTGCAGTGCCCAATCTATCCCTCTCTCCGTACCTCCATCACTCCATCACCGTGAAATCTGTGCAAATCAGTGGACAACAAAAACAGCTGCCGCCAGGCAGCTAATCCGTGAACATCCGTAAAATCCCTGTCTGCCGACAGGCAGGCGTGTCATCCGTGTTCCAAAATACCGACCAGTTAGCAGCACTCCGTCACTCCCTCACTCCGTCACTCAATCACTCAATCCCTCAATCCCTCAATCACTCAATCACTCCGTCTCACTCTCACTCTCACTCTCACTCCATCACTCCATCACTCCCTCACTCCATCACTCCCTCACACTCTCTCAATCACCAATTCACCTCTTTCTCATGCTGTAAATCAACAATCCGATGCCTGCAAGAATAAACGGAATGCTCAGAATCTGACCCATGTTCAGAGCCATGCCTTCTTCAAATGACACCTGAACTTCTTTCACAAATTCAATGAAAAAACGGGCCACGAAAACCATGATCAGGAAAATGCCCAGGAAATAGCCATGCTGAGCTTTTTTCCAGCGCTTGTTGTAAAGAATAAGCAGCACGGCAAAGGTAATCAGGTAGGCAAGTGCTTCGTACAATTGAGTAGGGTGGGAGGCCCAGGTGTCCCCGTTGCGGACAAACTGAAACCCCCAGGGTAAATCTGTGGGATGACCGTATATTTCAGAATTCATTAGATTACCCAGACGGATAAAAGCTCCGGCCAGAGCTGTGGGAATGGCAACCCTGTCGAGCACATACAGGTAATTTTTGATGGCTTTGGACTTTCGGATAAACAATACCAGCGCAATCAAAATCCCTATGGCTCCACCATGACTGGCCAGGCCGCGGAATCCGGTAAACCTGAACTCGGGCTGAAACTGCACAGGCAATATGATTTCCAGCGGATGCTGAGAAAAATATGCCCAGTCGTAAAAGAAACAATGCCCCAGCCTCGCACCAAGCAAACCGCCGATAAGCACATATATCAACAGGTTATCAAGCTCATTGACAGGAATGTTTTCTTTCTGAAACATCCGTTTTACAATCATGTAGCCAATGATAAAGCCCAATGCAAAAAATAATGAATAATATCGCAATCCAAAGTTCCCAATCTCAAAGATGACGGGATCAACATCCCAGATGATTTTTGCCAGCATAATCTTTTTGTTTTGAAACACGAAGATAGAGATTTTTTTGGGTTTGTCTTGTTTTGCCCATCCAATATGCAATCACCTGCTCGGACACTTTTGTAACTATCGCAAAATGAGCACAAAAGATTATTTTAACTGTATGCTTAGTTTTTTAAGGGTGTTTGGCATGGTTTTTTTTTATATTTTGCAGGCAAAATAAAAACGAACAGAATATGAAAAGATTGATTTTTAGTTTGATGCTTACAGCCGGATTCATCCTTAGCGGGAGCTTGACGGCAGATGCGTGTACAAATTTCCTTGTTACCAAAGGTGCTTCAACCGACGGTTCTACCATGATCAGCTATGCTGCAGACAGCCACCTGTTGTATGGTGAACTCTATTTCCGACCGGCCAAAGACCACCCGAAAGGCAGCATGGTGCAAGTCTATGAATGGGATACCGGAAAGTACCTGGGTGAAATTCCTCAGGTTAAACACACTTACCGTGTTGTCGGCAACGTAAACGAACATCAGCTTGCCATTGGTGAAACAACATACGGCGTCCGTTCTGAACTGCGTGACTCAACCGGAATTATCGATTACGGAAGCCTGATTTACCTTACCCTGCAGCGTGCCAAAAACGCCCGTGAAGCAATAAAGGTTATGAGCGAACTTGTTGAAAACTATGGTTACTACAGCTCAGGTGAATCTTTCTCAATTGCCGATGAAAACGAAGTGTGGATTATGGAACTTATCGGTAATGGTCCTGGTAAAAAAGGTGCCGTATGGGTTGCCCGCATGGTGCCAGACGGTTACGTGTGTGCACACGCCAATCAGGCCAGAATTACAACCTTTCCAAAAGTGAAGAAAAACAAATGGTTTGATAAAGACCAAACAACTTTCCATTCGGAAGATGTGGTTGATTTTGCCCGTGAAAAAGGCTGGTTTGACGGAAAAGATAAGGATTTCAGCTTCTCCGATACCTATGCTCCCGTTGATTTCGGTGGTGCCCGCTTCTGCGAAATGCGCGTTTGGGCATTTTTCGATGATATCGCTTCCGGTATGGATCAATACTGGGAATATGCCAAAGGAAACATTGAACATGGTGAACATGATTATGCAACCAACCGCATGCCATTGTGGATTAAACCCGATGAAAAAGTCGATGTCCATACCGTAATAGATAACATGCGCAACCACCTGGAAGGTACAGAGCTTGACATGAGAAAAGATATTGGTGCCGGTCCGTTTGGTAACCCTTACCGCTGGCGTCCGCTTACCTGGGAAGTAGATGGTAAAACTTACTGCAACGAGCGTGCAACCGCCACTCAGCAAACCGGATTTTCTTTCGTTGCTCAGCTTAAAAGCTGGATGCCGGATCCTGTTGGTGGTGTTAACTGGTTTTCTGTTGATGATGCCGATTTCACCGTTTACGTACCCATTTTCTGCGGAATAACTGACGTTCCCGAATCATACGCTGTTGGCAATGGCGATATTATGGACTTTGAATGGGATGCCGCTTTCTGGGTATTCAATATGGTTTCTAATTTTGCCTATACCCGTTACAATCTGATGCATCCTGAAATTCGTGAAGTACAGCTTGAGCTTGAAAAACGCTACATTCAGGAAGTGAAAGCCATGGAAGATGACATGAAAAAACTGTACAAATCCAATCCTGAAAAAGCCATCGCTGAAGCTACCGATTATTCCGTGAAAACTGCAAATCAAACCGTTGATCGCTGGCAGGAGCTGTACGCTTACTTGTTTACAAAGTATATGGATGGTAATGTAAAAGCCAAATCAGACCCCAAAGAGGGCTATAAATATGTGGTGCCTCAGCTTGAGCAGCCTGGTTACGGCGAAGACTGGTACCGTCGTATCATTGAAGAAACCGACGATCAGTTCCTCATGCCGGGAAGCGCTCACTAAAAATAATGCTTACTTACAATGCAAAAAAAGCTCCGAAATCCGGAGCTTTTTTT
>CAYQMB010000104.1:0-10787 GCA_964418565.1 uncultured Bacteroidales bacterium
TCTGGTTTTACCAGTTAACAGGTAAAAATTTCTGGATATGGGCATGGATCCTTGCTTCTGCATTTATGATATTCATGACCATGTTTTACTCCAATCTTATTGTTCCTCTATTCAACAAGCAAACCCCCCTTAAAAAAGGAGAACTCCGAACCGCTATCGAGAATTTTGCAGAAAAAGCAGGTTTTACCCTGACAAATATTTATGTCATTGATGGTTCAAAGAGGTCAACCAAAGCAAATGCCTATTTTTCAGGTTTGGGCAGAAAAAAAAGGATTGTTCTTTTCGACACATTGATTGAAGATCTTTCCACCGAAGAAATTGTAGCTGTGCTGGCTCATGAAATTGGGCATTTTAAAAAGAAACACATTCATAAAAGCCTTGCCATATCGGTTTTAAACACGGGTGTGATGTTGTACCTGTTTGGTCTGTTTGTGGGAATGGATGTTTTCAGCAAGGCATTGGGCGTTGATGAGGCGACTTTCCATATTGGTGCCATAGCTTTTGGCGTGTTGTATACACCCTTGTCAGAAATTACCGGAATATTTATGAATAAATTCAGCCGCAAAAACGAACGTGAAGCCGATGATTTTGCCCGTGAGCATGGTCAGGCAGATGACTTGGTCGCTGCCCTCAAAAAGCTGGCAGCCAAAAATCTGACAAACCTCACGCCACATCCCTGGCATGTGTTTCTGAATTATTCGCATCCACCACTGGGTGAGCGTATTGAACGCTTACAAAAAAAGCCCGCTTAGCAGCAGGCTTTTAAATGCATATCGGTATGATTAAAATCCTTGTTTTTCAAGCATCTGTAGCCAACGTGCAGCGCGGGCTTCAGTCTGGTTGTCCTGATGATCTTCATCCAGAGCCAAACCAATAAAATGATCGCCTTCAAGGCTTGCAGATCCGGTAAATTCATAGCCTTCATTTGGCCAGTCGCCTACCACCTCGGCACCAAGTTTTTCAAATTCCTTTTTCAGGATTTCCATGCCATCCACAAAATGGTCAGGGTACAATACCTGATCACCCAGGCCGAATAAAGCTACTTTTTTACCATGCATCCTGATGCCCATGTCTTCCATCTTTTTGAAAAACGGCATCCATTTATCGGCTGTGTTAGCGTCACGCCATGAATCGGCACCCACTGTAGAACTGCCAAAAATGAAATAGTCGTAGGCCTCAACTTGTTTCTGATTAAACTCATCCAGTCCGTAAAAATCCGCCTTGTCTTCGATTAACCGGTGAATTTTCTTTGCTGCGTTACTCACATTGCCGCGTTTGGGCCAATAAACAATTGCTATTTTTTTCATACTTCAGATTTTGATTTGCAATAAAGGTAAACATAATTTTAAGCAAAATTGTTTGAGAATACCGAAAATATTTTACTTTCTGTAAACCGGTTTAATTGCCTGTCAGAATGAAAAGAAATAAGCGAATGAATGAACAAATCCTATCTGCCGCTTGTATTACAAAGTGAAATTTATAATTTTTGCATCTCAAAAAAACTCAAAACGCAATGAAATACGATTTAATTGTTATTGGAAGCGGTCCCGGAGGTTATGTGGCTGCCATCAGAGCATCTCAACTTGGAATGAAAACAGCAGTTGTTGAAAAAGCAGAAACCGGCGGTGTGTGCCTCAATTGGGGTTGCATTCCAACCAAAGCATTGATTAAATCTGCACAGGTATATAATTACATGCAACATGCGGAAGATTACGGTATTTCAGCAGAGGGCGAAATTAAGCCGGATTTCCCGAAAATTGTTGAACGCAGCCGCAATGTAGCTGGAAAAATGAGCAAAGGCATACAGTTTTTGTTCAAAAAGAATAAAATTACCATTCACAATGGCTTTGGAAAACTTGCCGGTAAAGGCAAGGTGGAAGTAACAAAAGAAGATGATGAAAAGGAAACCCTGGAAGCCAAACACATCATCCTGGCTACCGGAGCACGTTCAAAAGAACTGCCCGATGTAAAACAGGACGGCAAACACATCATTGGATACCGCGAAGCCATGACACTTGACAAACAGCCCGAATCCATGATTATTGTCGGCAGCGGAGCCATTGGCTCTGAATTTGCCTACATATACAATTCCCTGGGTACAAAGGTTACCCTGGTCGAATTTTTGCCCGAGCTGGTACCAAACGAAGACAAGGAGGTGAGTAAACAGCTTGCACGCTCCTTTAAAAAAGCCGGCATTAAGGTCATGACCAAATCTTCAGTGAAAGAAGTGGAGGTTAAAAACAAGAAATGCCAGGTGAAAATCGAAACCAAAAAAGGCAACGAAGAGCACGAAGCCGACATTGTTTTATCCGCGGTAGGAGTGACGCCCAACCTGAAAAACATTGGCATCGAAGAGTTGGGCATTGAGCTTGACAAAGACAAAGTGAAAGTGGATGAATTTTACCGCACCAATGTGGAAGGCGTGTATGCCATTGGCGATATTGTTCACGGACCGGCACTCGCACATGTGGCATCTGCAGAAGGCATTGCCTGTGTGGAGAAAATTGCCGGCGAAGATGTTGATCCCATTGATTACAACAACATCCCGGGTGCTGTGTACAGCATTCCCGAAATCGGTTCGGTTGGCATGACCGAAGAGCAGGCTAAAGAAGCCGGTTACGAAGTAAAAGTGGGTAAATTCCCCTTCTCTGCATCCGGAAAAGCGAGTGCTGCAGGCAATAACGATGGTTTCATCAAGCTGGTGTTTGATGAGAAACTCGGTGAAATCCTGGGTGCCCATTTCATCGGTGACAACGTTACCGAAATGATTGCTGAAATCGTGGTAGCTAAAAAGCTTGAAGCTACCGGCAAAGAGCTGATCAAGAGCATTCACCCACACCCCAGCATGTCTGAGGCCATCATGGAAGCAGCTGCCGCGGCATACGATGAAGTGATTCACATTTAAATGCGCAATATTTACGAAAAAAAGCCGGTTCTGCCGGCTTTTTTTATGCCCGATTATCTGAAAATGGTAAAAACCATCCCGAATTATTCATAGCATTTAAGGCTAAGTTCAGCATGATGCAGACAGTCAACCATGCAGGTTGAGCGCATGTTGCCAAAGAATATGCAAAAGAAAATGTAAAAAAATTGTGCAACCTTTTAAAACGGGCTCGTCTATGAAGTGTAGAAACCCCTAAAAATTAAATATTATGAAACGTTTACTAACTTTACTTTCGGTGTTTGCCCTGCTTGCCGGAAGCCTGCAAGCACAAACTGTTTGCAATGTGGAAATTTATGAAAGCATAGATGGTTACGATGTCACCTTGTATGCCGGGTATTATGCAACGGATACCATTACCGGCGATTCTGTTATTGGAGATCCGGTTTATACATGGTATTATGATGGAATGACATTTGAAGGCAATGTGTTTACACATACATTTGCCGGACCCGGAACTTACACCGTTTGTGTGGATGCCATTACACCAGACTGCGGTGCCGAGGCATGCCAGACGATTGTTATTGAGGATCCGGGTAATGACACCACAGCTATGGCTGTATCACTTGATTATTATTATGCCGATGCGACTGATGACTGCTCCGGTGTTTTGTCAGCCGATGTGAGCGGTGGAACAGCCCCATATACCTATGAGTGGAGTAACGGATCAACCACAGAAGTTACTGATGGCGCCTGTTCTGGCTTAGAATATTGTGTGACAGTTATGGATTATTCTGGTCTTACCGCCGAAACCTGTGTTTATCTTGATTCTGTTCCAAACGAGGATACTACCGGTTTGTTTGTCGGTCTTGAATATTATTATGCTGACGAAGCTGATGACTGCTCGGGTGTTGTAACTCCCTATATTTATGGAGGAACAGTGCCTTATACCTTTTCCTGGAGCAATGGAGAAACCGGAGAAATGGTTGACAATATTTGTGCAGGCGAGGAAATCTGCCTGACCATAGAAGATGCTAACGGCGCAATTGCTGAAGATTGCGTGTTCCTGGAATGGGAAGAGCCCGCTGATTCATGCGATATTTACCTGAGTTATGATATCACACCGGCCAGTGGCTGGGAAATTCCTGATGGTTCTATTGACATTACTGTATATGGTGCTGCTGAACCTTATACCGTTACCTGGAGCGACTCAACATTCAGTGAAGATTTTGAAGATGCCTATGCAGGCGAATACGGTGTGTTTATTTCCGATGCCAACGGATGTACGTATTCACAATGGTTTGAATTGCCCGCTGATGTGGATGATTCCACAGGTTGGGATGAGCCACTGATGGTAGAGTTGTATTACTACTTTGCCGATGAGAGCGATGATTGTTCTGCCGTGGTTGTTCCCGAAGTATGGGGTGGTACAGCTCCTTATACCTATAGCTGGAGCAATGGAGAAACCTCTGATATGACGGATAACATTTGTGCAGGTGAAATGGTATGCCTTGTTGTAGAAGATGCCCTTGGCGAAACAGCAGAAGCCTGCATCAATATCGATGCTGAAATGCCGGATGATACCACGGAAACCGATCCCTTTGATGTCAGCATTGATACCTGCGTAATTACCGGTGTAATTGATGTGGCAGAAGTTACGGATGTATGGTTTGGCGAGTCCGAACTATGGGCTGCCTGGGAAATCATAATGGGATCTGATACCATTGAGCTGTCACTTAGCTATGGTGAGGTTGCTGAAATTGAACCCGGTGTGTATGAATTTGTACTGTACATTAACTGTGGTGACATGAAGAGCATTACCACGCTAAGCTCATCATATTATATCGACCAATCTGTGCTTACTGTACGTTCTGATGCTACCCCCGAAGCTTCCCTCTATCCGAATCCTGTCCGGAACGTACTTAATGTACAAACAGGTCAGTCAGATAAGGAGTTCAACATCCTGATGCTTGACGCCAATGGTCGTATTCTGAACAGTCGTTTGGTTCACGGCAATGGGCAAACGGTTCAGATGGCTACCGATCACTTGTCTTCCGGTGTTTACTTTATCAGAATTACCGGAAACGGTCAAACCCAAACCCTCAAATTTGTTAAGTAACTGACCTGAAAGCTTAATATCCCCGCCGTTTGTGCGGGGATATTTTGTAATTTTAACCACCAGATGAAAACAATTCTTACCATATCAATTGTAATCGCAGGCCTGAGCCTGCTTTTTCTGCCTAAAACCAGCAATGCACAGGGCGATTCCTGTTTTGTGGAGTTTACCTACCAGCAAATGGACCCGTATCTGTTCCAGTTTCAATCCTTTTCTGTTCCCGACTCAACCAATTATTTTTGGAATTTTGGCAATGGCGAAAGCAGCGATAACCCCAATCCTTTGCATGACTATTCCAGCCCAGGCATTTATGAAGTTTGCCTGAGTATTTATGACTCGGTTAGCGGTTGTGATGCTGTGTATTGCGATTCCCTTTTTGTTGGTCCGGACACCTGTCAGGTGGATTTTATGGTTGAGTATTCCGCTGAAGAGCAGGAGTATGGTTTTTATCCTGTGGCCGATGGCATGCCCCCTTATGCTTATACCTGGTATGTAGATGGTAACCCGGTAAGTTCGGATTCCGTTTTGTTTTACCAGTTTAATGAACCCGGAACACATTCGGTATGCATTGAGCTTGAAACATCAACTGGTTGTGTGGCGGAGTATTGTGAAGATGTATTTGTGGAAGAACCGCCATGCGGAGTGTCTTACAACCTTGAAATTGTAGATGAATATTATCTCTTTACTGCTTTACCTGATGGACAGGAGCCCTTTTTCTACACCTGGTATCTGAATTCAGAGCCGGTTGGAGACAGTGCTCAACTGGAACTTGGTTTTGATGAGGAAGGATGGTACAGCGTATGCATAGAGGCCGAAGATGCCAATGGCTGCATGAGCGAATACTGCGACAGTTTCTTTGTTGAATTGCCGGATACCTGCAGTGTGGAATTTGAATACAGCCTGGAGGAATTTACGGCTCAGTTTGATGCTCTGGTTAGCGGTGAAGCGCCCATTGGTTACCTGTGGACAATTGATGATGTGCCTGTTTCAACCACCGACAGCCTGAATTATGAGTTTCCTGTCAACGGAGAATATGAAATTTGCCTGAGCATTGAGACCATTACCGGTTGTACGGGCACCTACTGTGAAACCATCAGCATTGACGCGACCAATGGAAGTGGCTACCTGCTTTCTGGCAGTGTCAGTCCGTTAGAAGCAGGAATGGATGTAAGCCTTGAGTGTTACCGGGGAAGCACAGAAGCTGTTTTTGCCTCCGTGATGACATCGAAGGGCAGTTTTGATTTTGAAAACCTGCCTGCCGGTGATTATTACCTAAGGGCGGTACCGTCAGGGGAAAATTTTAATCCCACATGGTTTGGAAACACAACCCTTGCCACGGAAGCCGAAAAAATCAGTCTGGACGGAAATACCTGGGATGTGGATATTTTCTTGCAAACTTCAGCAGTTAACGGGCTATTGTCTCAAAATGTGTTTTCAATTTATCCGAATCCGTTTGCCGAACGGCTTGTGCTGAAAAACAATTCTTCTCAAGCGATTTTATACCGCATTTATGATGCCCGTGGTCAATTGATGATGGTGGGCATCTGTAGCACAAACAAGCGGCTAAAAACGAGTGCGCTGAACAGTGGGATGTACATTCTTGAAATCCGGACAAACGGCCGGACGTTCCATCAAAAAATCATTCACCAGTAAGCCGAATATAATCCGGCAATTTCTGGCTCCTATGGCAGCCCTGATATTTCATGTTAGAAAACCCCGGAAAACAGGTTATATTTACTGCTGAAGAGGTAGCTGAGGAAACATATTAGTAAACATATTTCTGTTGATACAATATTGCCTGAAATAACGCATAAGGTTTCAAAAAAAAATGTAATTTTGTCGTTTTAATTTACTAAAAACAAACTTAATCCATAAAGTGATGAGTGAAAAAACTGCGGAATTCAAAGAAAAAAACGGAAGTTCAAGGGTGACTGAAATTTTGAGGAGGTTTTTAAATTCCAGTACTACCGGAGGGGTGTTGTTGTTAATTGCTGCGGTTGCTGCAATGATAATTGCTAACAGTGGTGCCAGGGAATGGTACGAGCATTTTCTGCATTCGCATTTTGCGATTGGAAACCTTGACAAAAGTGTGCATTTCTGGGTTAATGATGCACTCATGGTCATTTTCTTTTTTGTTGTTGGTCTTGAGATCAAGCGTGAGATTCTTGTCGGAGAGCTCTCCTCTGTGAGGCAGGCCATGTTGCCGGTTGTTGCAGCGGTTGGAGGGATGATTGTTCCCATCACCATTTTTTTCATTCTTAATGGCAATGAGCCCGGTTCTGAAGGTTGGGGAATTCCGATGGCCACTGATATTGCTTTTGCCATTGGTATTCTTAGTTTGCTGGGGAAACGTGTTCCTTTGAGTTTGAAAGTGTTTCTGACTGCATTTGCCATTGTTGATGACATGGGAGCGGTTATTGTTATTGCCATTTTCTACTCTTCCAAAATCGGATGGGTTGCACTTGGTGTTGCTGCGGCATTGCTTTTACTGCTTTTCTACCTTGGCAAAAAAGGGTATCACAACCGGTTTGCCTTTCTCATTACAGGCTTGATTGTTTGGTACTTGTTCCTGAAATCAGGTGTGCATACAACCATTGCAGGTGTTTTACTGGCTCTTACCTTGCCCATCAAATCCAAATTCAGCAAAGAAAACTTTGTGGAAAAAACGTCAGAGGAGCTCAACAACCTAAAAGAGAGTTTTCAGGAAAAACAGAAAGCCTTTACGCATAACCAACTTGAGCGCCTGGGTAAGCTTACCCGCCACGCGAACGATTTAATTAACCCCTTGCAGTGGTACGAAAACAAACTGCATAAATTCACCATGCTGATCATTATGCCGATTTTTGCCTTTGTTAACGCCGGAGTGTATGTTGGAGGTGTAGAAGGCGCACTATTTGAAGGCCTGTCATTTTCCATTATTCTTGGCTTGTTCCTGGGTAAACTGATTGGTGTGTTCTCATTTTCCTGGTTGTCAGCCAAAGCTAAAATTGCCAGTCTGCCGGCAAATTCACGCTGGAAAGATATGGTAGGTATTGCCCTGCTGGGTGGTGTTGGTTTTACCATGTCGCTGTTTATTGCAAACCTGTCATATGAGGGCGGTTCTGCCTTGCTTGATCAGGCTAAAATTGGTATTTTAAGTGCTTCAGGCATTGCGGCAGTAGTCGGCTTGCTTTACCTGTCCTTTGTGCTACCAAAAAAGAAAGCTAAATAAAATTCATTATGATTTTTTCAGAAAAGCATCGGGTGATAATCCGGTGCTTTTTTATTTATTGCGTCCGAACAACCAGTCCCAGAAACTGCGTTTTTCTTTAAGCGGTTCATCCTGCGGCTGTGTGGTAAGATCAATCCATTCTTTAGGGCACTTTTCATTAAGCTGAGGACTTGATAGCTTTAAAAACATCTGGTTTTGATACAAGGAGAACCCGTGGAGATAAAACGACATCGTATTACGGGCAATCTGACGGGCCATTTCTTCCTGTTTATCAGCCGATTCATAATGAGTTGCGTTTTCCCTTCCTTCATTGAACTGATCTTCAAGATTTTTAACCCGGGATGTCAGGTTTTTTGACCCTTCTGCGGTTCCATACAGCCAGCCGGAAAAATAAGCAAGCCATAAGCCTTTGTCACAGTCTTTGATGGCATCGTAACGGATGAAATTATCTACCGTATCTGTGCTGAAGTATTTGTAATGATAATTTGGGAAATCATGCGAAATGCCACCACTACGGCTGGTGATTTTCATATCCCGGCCATCGGCTTCGTAGCGGTACCTGTAATGCAGCATCCCCTCTTGAGTGCTGTCAATTATGTGCAGGTTGCTTAACTCTGCGGCCTGATAATTCCGTGTGATGCTGGTTTCATATATTTTGGAATAATACTCAGCATTTGCTTTTAAAACATGGTCTTTGGCGTAATTGCTGTCTGTGTAGGTTAATAGAATGATGCATTCCTTGTTTTGATTAGTGTGTTGTTCAATAATCCGGAAATCCTTTTCATTATAGGGCAAACGGCTTTTGTACATCGCGAGTTTTTCAATGATTTCATCCAGTTGATACGTGCGGTGTTGTTCAGTTTCACTTTGATAATGTTCCGAAGTGTAGGCTATTTCCACCTCATGCATCATAGCAATCATGGCTTTGGCCCTGATGAGCGCCTGTTTTTGTGCCAGCGAGTCGTTATCCAGACGGGGATCTGAAATGCCTATGGCTGTATATTCCCCGTAATTAGGAATGGATTTCACCCACTCAGGGGTTTTATAATGCTGCGCCTGCAGGCTTAACGCTAAAAAGAAAAGGAATCCTGTAATTACGTAATGTTTCATCGTTAGTCTGTGTATATTTGCAAAATTAGAATGTTTTTGCTGATGGAGAAATTTAAAACCGCAAATCTGATCACAATGGGTTGTTCCAAGAATCTTGTGGATTCTGAAAAACTTGCCTGGCAGTTGCAGCAACAAGGCTGGAAAGCCGAACACGAAGCTGAGATATGGTCGCATGATATAGTATTTCTCAATACCTGTGGCTTCATAAATGATGCCAAAGAGGAGAGTATTGAAATGATGCTGGATCTCGTGGCCGCAAAATCCGCAGGAAAGGTTGGCAAAATTGTAGTTTTTGGTTGTTTGGTTGAGCGCTATGGCGAGCAGCTAAAACAGGAGATTCCTGAAATTGATGCCTGGCTGGGAAATTATTCCACTCCATTGATGATGCGCCTGTTAAACCTGGAAGCAATGAATGAAGAACAGCGCATTAATTCATCGTTCGGGCATTATGCCTTTCTGAAAATAGCAGAAGGTTGCGATCGTAAATGTTCGTATTGTGCCATTCCGCTGATCAAAGGCAAATACATTTCCCGTCCGGTGGATGCTGTGGTTAAGGAAGCAGAAATACTGGCCTCCGAAGGTGTCCGTGAGTTGTTGGTTATCGCTCAGGATTTGAGTTTTTACGGCCTGGATGTGGATGGAAAAAACCATTTGCCTGAATTGGTGCATAAGCTCACAGCCATTGAGGGCATTGAATGGGTGCGATTGCATTATCTGTATCCCAATGCATTTCCCACGGAAATTCTGGATATGATGCGCAACAATTCAAAACTCTGTGCTTACCTTGATATTCCGCTTCAGCACATCAGCGATTCTGTATTGAAAAAAATGCGACGTGCAACCAACCGCAGGCAAACAGAAACCATACTGCAGGCTGCCAGAGAAAAGGTTCCCGGCATTGCCTTGCGCACAACCATGCTGGTGGGGCATCCCGGGGAAACGGAAGCCGATTTTCAGGAATTGATGGAATTTGTGGAAAAGTGGAAATTTGACCGCCTTGGCGTTTTTACATACAGCGAAGAGGAGGGAACCTTTGGCGCAAGTCGCTTTGATGACAGCATACCGGAAGCGGTAAAGCAGGAGAGGGCAGAGGCATTAATGGATCTTCAGGAACACATATCACTCGAGCTGAATCAGGCAAAGGTCGGTAACCATCTGAAAGTCATTATTGACCGTCGTGAAGGCGGTATGTTGGTTGGTCGCAGCCAGTACGATTCGGTGGAAGTTGATAATGAAATTTTTATTCATTCAGACCAGAATCCGGAGCCCGGAACCTTCTGTGAGATAGAGATAAGCGCTGCTACTGCACATGAATTGGAAGGAAAACTAATAAAAATATTGCCATAATATTTGTTTGGTTTGCAGAAAAAGTTCTATATTTGCACCCGCGTTCAACGCAAAACCGGACCTGTAGCCTGCCTGCCGGCAGGCAGGGAGCGTCAGAAAAAGATAAAAGAAATGTTCTTTGC
>CAYQMB010000105.1:0-10677 GCA_964418565.1 uncultured Bacteroidales bacterium
GAAAAAACAAAAGAGGACAAACCGTTGCAAATTGATCTGGATCAGATTGTACGCAGCAAGTCGGGAAAACGCAAAGTTCCGAAATTTGTGGTAAATCTTCTAAAGCGCATTGTTCACCAGGATTTTATCAATGATTTTTTACAGCGTCATCATGGCAAAGAAGGCCTGGATTGGTCGCATGCATTTTTGGATGAATTTAACATACAGACTGAGACCAAGGGCGAAGAGAACATTCCGGACAGTGGCCGCTTTGTATTTGCTGCCAATCATCCCATGGGCGGAACGGAAAGTCATGTATTCATGACAGTTGTAGGCCGGCATTTTGATAACATTAAATTTCCGGTTAATGATTTACTCATGAATCTGGCACCCATGCATTCCATATTTATTCCTCTCAATAAATTTGGAGGTTTGAGCAAAGATAGCATTCGCCTGTTAAACGAGACATTTGCCTCAGATGCTCAAATACTGATTTTTCCGTCAGGGCTGGCATCCCGCCGTGTAAATGGGGAGATACAGGATCTTGAATGGAAAAAGATGTTTATTTCAAAATCCATACAGCACCAACGTGATATTATTCCTGTTTTTATAGAGGGCAGGAATTCAAATTTCTTTTATCGACTGGCTAACTTACGTAAGTTTCTGGGCATTAAGTTCAATGTTGAAATGATGTTTTTGCCGGGAGAAGTTCTTAAACAAAGAGGCCGTAAAATTTGTTTACATTTTGGCAAGCCCATTGCTCACCAGATGCTGGACAAGTCCAGATCTCATAAGGAATGGGCACAATATGTCAGAAATAAGGTATACGCTATGAAACCATAGTTTATGCCAGGAATTTTATTAATTTTGTGTGGAATTTAGAAAACGTACCCGGCCCATGGAAAACATCATATCACCTGTAGACAGGGATCTTCTGGAACAGGAGTTAACAGAGGACAAATTTCTGCGGAATTCCAATTTCGGGAAATCCCGCCTATATCTTTTCAATCATCACGACAGTCCCAATTTGATGAGAGAAGTAGGCAGACTTCGTGAGCTCACCTTTCGTGAAGCCGGAGGAGGTACAGGTAAAGCTCTGGATATTGACAAATATGACATATCGGAAAATGCACCCTACCAGCAGTTGATTGTCTGGGATCCTGAAGACAGGGAAATTACTGGTGCTTACCGCTTTATCCATGGCAGAGATGTGCTGGACAATGTTGAAGAAAAACTTGCAACCACCCGTTTGTTTCGCTTTTCTGAAAAATTTATTCAGGAATACCTACCACACACCATTGAATTGGGACGCTCCATTGTACAACCAAAATACCAGTTTTCCAACAACCGGAAAAAAGGCATTTATGCGCTTGACAATCTATGGGATGGTTTGGGGGCTCTGGTTGTAAAATATCCTGACATGCAGTATTTCTTTGGTAAAATTACCATGTACAAACATTTTGACCAGCAGGCCAGGGACATAATATTAACTTTTATCAATCTGTATTTCCCCAACAAAGACAAATTGGTTGAAGCCATTGATCCCATTCTTGTTGACACAGAAAAGCACAGCCAGGTTTTTCATGGCAACGATTACAAAAAAGATTACGCCATTTTGAGCAAGAAAGTCCGCTCATTTGGTGAAAACATCCCACCGCTTTTCAATGCATACATGAACTTATCTCCATCCATGCAAACCTTTGGCACAGTTGAAAACCCGCATTTTGGCGGTGTTGAAGAAACCGGCATTATGATCAACATTCAGGACATATACGAGAGTAAGAAAAAGCGACACGTCAGTTCTTTGTAGATATATTCGCGTGTTTTTATGATTTTTCAACCTGAGTTACAAGGTACCCGAATCAACATAAGACCAGACTTTTTCATCTTGCATATACTAATGCTATCCACAAATAAGTTATTATATTTGAAGCAATGCAATGAAAAAAAAGCTACTTGCATATCTGCTGGCATTTTTCATTTTCGGTTTAGGGTTACATGGACAGCAACTCATCCCCAACTCCGGATTTGAAAGCGGCTGGACATGTCCTGAATCTTTCACTGAAGATCCTGTAAAAGAACTCATACCGCACTGGAGAAATCCCAACAAAGGCACACCCGACTATTTTCATCGCTGCAGCGACAGCCTGGCGGGCATACCTGATAACTTTGCCGGAATGATGGATGCACATGAAGGCGATGCATACATCGGGCTCATTCTTAGAGAAGTATTTGCTGACAGCATGCCGGAAAAGAAGGCATCGCGTGAGTACATTTATACTGAATTGAATGATCAGCTCCGTTACCGCCATCTCTACTGTTTTAAACTGAAATATGCCCTGGCAAAGCGCTCACGCTATGCTGTTGATGCTTTGGGCATTAGTTTTACACGGGAGCGACTTAAATCCTGGGATGCCGGATTGCTCGATGCCGAACCCCTGGTGTTTAATATGCCGGGTAACACCATGGATAATAAAGGAGAATGGCATGAGCTATGCGGTGTATTCCGGGCAAGGGGAAAAGAACAATACCTGACAATCGGCAATTTTGTCCCCAACATGAAAACCCATTTTTACGAAAACACTGACAGCCTCACTGACACAAGTTTCGTTTACGCCTATTATTATATTGACGAGATTACCATGTATGAAATCGAGAACCCTTTCGAATGTGGTTGTCAGGATAAGCTATCAGCCGGTTATGACTGGCTTGATGAAGATTCACAACCTTTTACGGATGCATACAACAACTATTTGGACCAACTGAGGCAGGAAGAGCTGCTGGCAGATGCAGCAAATACGGCCATCAACAAGCAAACAGGCAATCGCCATGGAGGTAATCATAATGGTAACGGGCAAAACCAGAACGATACTGCAGGCGATTCAGATTCACTTGCAGATAATGGCAACAATTCAGACAGCGAAAACACAAACTCAGGTGGCGGAGCTAATTCAGGGCAATCATCAGAAAAAGGTATAAATCAAGATAGCCAACATGGCAATTCAGAAAATTCAAACGCCACACAGGGAGGCAATTCCGGTGACAAGGACAGTGATAGCAATACGGGTAGCAATCAGAATGAAGGCGGAAATAATACAAACTCAGATTCCGGCAACTCAGAAAACGGAGTAGACCAAAACAGCAATCAATCCAATAAAGATTACAATAGCCTTTCGGGTCAGAAAAGAAACAGCAGACTTGATGGCACTGAAGAAGAACTCATTGAAAGCCTTAAAGATGCCAATACCGGTTTTGCCATTGACCTGCCCAACATTTATTTTGCCTTCAACCAATCGGAACTCCTGCCCTCCTCCTACCCTGCTCTGGAAAAACTTTCAGGAATACTTAAAGCGCATCCAAACCTGCAGATTGAGGTTCGGGGACATACTGATAACATTGGCAGCAACTGGTACAATAAACGTTTGAGTAACGACCGTGCCGAAGCTGTTTATCAGTTTCTAATTGAATCCGGTATTGATGAATCCAGGCTAAAATACCGCGGATTTGGCAATAAAGTACCTGTTGCAGACAATGAAACCGAGGAAGGCCGTCAGCTAAACAGGCGGGTAGAAATAAAGGTTATCAGCAATCAGTAATTCAGTTTCACACAGAACATTCTGTCAGCAGGCACAGGTTCATCAGCAAGGCATCATACCAATCAGGATGTCCCTGTTCACAAGAATGCATCCAGTCACAGGCATCGTTCAAACTAAGATCGTTTCGGCTTACACACCAGTTTTCACAAACAGTTGATGCACATAAACCACAATTGATTGCATTAAACAATTAGTATCCCGGCCAAATGCGAATGCATGTATAGCTAAGCATTAAATAACAGTCTTTTACAACCATCACAAGCGTCTTGTCAAGCTGAGTGCGATCAATTGGGAAAGTGGCAGATGCAAAATAAACGAAGTGGATTCCAGTTAACAATCAGAAATTCAGACATAAAAAAGGCCGCCCGAAGGCAGCCTTTTTACAAAGATATTTTATAAGCTAAACTTAGCGAATAACATTCAGTTTCTGAGTGCTCACTTCGTCTCCGTTTTCAATGCGAATGATGTAAGTACCTTCAGAAAGGTCAGCAGTGTTAATGCTCACGCGGTTGCTGTCAGCCACTTTTATAGCCACAACCTGACCCAGCATGTTTACGATGGAAATTTCTGCATTTTCAGCGTTTTCAACCGTTACCATGTTATTAGCAGGGTTAGGATACACAGCTATATGACTAAGGCTATTGTCATTTTCTCCAACAGCGGCATCAATTTCAAAATCATCAACAGCCATCTGGAACATGTCCGTAACATCCCAGTGGCGAATGGCGATATAAATTGATTCACCATCATAAGCACTAAGCGGAAGAACTACCTGTCTGAAAATGGTATCCGCTGCAACCAGAGTTTCGGTATAGATTTCAGTAAAATCTGCAACGTTTGTACCGGTTGTTGAGACCAAAACAGAGTATTTTTCTGAAGGCCAGTCAGGATCCACTGTTGCAACGTAAAAACCAAGCTCCAGGTTGGACTGATTGATCTCAAACTGAGGCGAAATCAAATAATTATCTGGTGTCAAAGCGCCTCCAAGGTCGTTATCATATGAGGCTGACATGGCAGCATATGAACCGGAATTCACCTGATAATCAATCGCTGACCAGCCATATCCGTCACCATCAACATCATTTACCATCCAGCACGCAGGAGGAACCATTGTTTCAAAGCCTTCGTGGTACGGATATGTCGTAACAATATCACAAAGGGTAGTAAACAGATATGGGCCTTCCCACCAGCTATCACAATCCGCCTGTACGTAAAATTCGTAAGCAGTGCCGGAATTCAGTGCATCTAATGTGTATGGATTGGTTACTCCACTGACTACGGTACCTTCACCCTGTGTAAATCCGGCTTCACCATACTCAATATTCCATGCGGTAGCTGTTCCGTTTTCAGTCCAGCTTAAATCGGCACTTGTAGTGGTTATGCCTGTGGCGTTCAGATCAGAAGGTCCGGGGCAATCAATGGTTACGATCTGTCCTGATACCATAATATCATCAACAGCCCAGCCATAACCCCAGTTTCCATTGTCATTGTAATGGAAAGCAATGAGAATATCAGGCTCACCTGCATAAGCTGAAAGATCAACGGTTTCTTCCTGCCACTCTGTGATATTATCAGTAGATAAGGTTACTACATCCGTCCAGTTGACACTATCGGTAGATACTTTGACGGTAAAAATGTCATTGTTGCGAACGTTGCTAAACTTCATAAACGGAGCAGTAACACCTGTAAAGTCAACAGCAGGTAAAATCATCCAAACATCAGACATATCAGCATTGCAGGCATCATCGTTAGCATAAGCATAAGTTCCGTGAGCCGGGATAGTCCAGTAACTGGAACTACCATCAGTACCAATCATCCATCCGCAATCTCCGTCGACAAACTGAGTACCGAGTGGTTCACCACTTTCAAAGTCAAATACCAGGAGATCACCAATGGTCAACTCATTGGACATAGCAGCGCCTCCTTCACCAACAGCATTGCTGGCAATGACTTCATAGGAGTAAACATTGGCATCAACAAGCGTTTCAGCAAAGGTAGTTGCTGTCTGATCATCAGCTACCAGAACGGCGCCTGGATAACGGATAACATCATACGTAACACCTGTTCCTGAAAAATATCCACCATGCAGGCCTTCAGTCGGGGCTGTCCATGACAGGCTGGCATCCATGCCTGTAGCTATAAGAACAACGTTTGTTGGTGCGGCGGGCACATCTTCTCCTACCCATACAGTTTCGGATACAGGGATGCCTTCTCCGACAGAATTTGTACCAACCACAGTAAAGGTATGCATACCAGCGGCAGCAACTGTAGCTGTATATGTTTCAGCACCACCGATGGTGGGGCTACTATTTGAATAACTTGCTGTAGCTTCCCCGTCAATAAAGAGCTCAATGAGTGTAAGTTCACTCAGGGCACTACCGGAAACATCCAGCGTTGGGTTCGTCCAGCTCACATCAGCAGTAAGAGCACCACCTGCATCGGGAGTAACCAGTAAATCGGTTGAAGCAGCGGGTGCAGCAGGATCGGCCGGTGGGTTGCAAACCACAATGGTTCCATATTGGTCAGACCCCATAGACAGAATTTCTGTAAATGTTCCGGTACTTAAATCGTATGAACCAAACGAATATTGAGCGCCGCAGGTAATTGAATACATGGTTTCGCTAAGATAATCGTAAGAAACATCCTGACCATAATTGATATCAAATCCTATCGGACCAACAATGGTTGTAGCCCCTGTTGCAGGATCAATCTGATAGAGGGTATCATTAAGTGATGGGCCGTACAAATCGCCATTGATGTCAAAATCCATAGCGATCAACATACCTTCACCAGATCCAATAAGGGTTAATGTGTAAGTCGTCATATCAAGTGTACAAAGTTGTGGGATGTTTGATGCATCCAAAACTACAACGTACATAGTTGACGAGCCCCAGTCATATGCAAGACCGGTTGGAGTTCCTGAAACACCACTCATGGTACCCAATGCTGTGGTTGTTCCATCATCAGGATTAACTTCTTCAAGAGTCATGTCAGAATATATTCTGTACACGGCACCATCAGCATATTCCTCTGCCATGGGGAATGGATCCGATCCAATGGAACCAGTCATAACGGTATCACCTGTGGCTAAATCCAGGCTATAATACCTGCCTGCTGTGGTATTACCGGCATAGGCCTCTTCGTTAACACGCAAAGGATCTGCATCCATTGCTTTTTCATCAATGTTTAAAATTTGCCCACCTGGTGCTTTCCATTTGTTGGAATTCATCAGGGATGTGTTGTGTTGCTTCTGTTGGTTGTTTTTAATCACTTTTCTGGATTGTGAAAATCCACTTATGCTTGTGAGTAAAAACACAAAAGCCAATAAAATACAGTTAATTTTTTTCATAACAGTAAAAGGTTTTGGTTTCACAGTGGAAAGATACATCCTTTTTTTCACACACCCACTACCTATGGGGATTTTTTTTATAGTCATGCTAATAATATACAAACAACCATAAAACTCTAAAAATATAAATTTCAAGTCAAACTAACTGCATTCGGACGGCATACCAAAACAAGGCAAAAAAAAAGGCCGCCCGAAGGCAGCCCTTTTACAAAGATATTTTAAAAGCTATTCTTAGCGAATAACGTTCAGTTTCTGAGTGCTTACTTCGTTTCCGTTTTCGATGCGGATGATGTAAGTACCTTCAGCGAGACTACCAGTGTTAATGCTCACGCGGTTGCTGTCAGCAACTTTAGAAGCTACAACCTGGCCTACCATGTTAACAACATTGATCTGCGCATTTTCAGCGTTTTCAACATATACAACATTGTTAGCAGGATTTGGATAAACAGCTACGCTTTCGGAAGAGTTGTCAGCAACGTCTGTTGCAGCATTAATGTTTGCTCTCAGGAGGAAAGTAGCGTTGAAACCATAATCTTCGGAATACTCCCAGGTTGAACCGTCGAAAGAAAGTACGGCCTCACCAGCAGCAAAGAAGTTGTTTGTGTAAGCAAGTCCAATGTTATCAACAGGGTCAGCTTCGTACATAATCAGGTAATACTTGGAACCGGCAGAAAGTGAAACTGCACTTTCCAATGGGAGTGTCATAGTCGTATATGTTTCAGTAGTATCTGAAGCCTGAATCGTATAGTCACCAGTAGTTCCAACGATTGCTCCGGGAGCACCAGCATCATCATCATAAACATCAACACGTACAGGAGTCAGACCAGTAACAACGGTAAAAGTAACAGAAGTCATTTCAGTATTGGCATTGGTGATTTCAAATCCCTGGCCGAACCAACCAGCAGTACCAGCACCAAAACCAAGAGCACCGTCAACTACAGTACCCAACTCACGAGCCATAATGGTATCAGAGGCAATTACGTAAGTAGTATCGCTATTGTTTTCAGGTGTAACGTCGCCTGTTGGAGCGGCGTCAGCAACAACTGTATACATACCAACAGCAGTTGGTTCAAAAGCTGTGGGGAACATGATGTCTTCAGTTGCATCTGTAGCCATAGGTACAGTAGCTGCAACAGCATCAGTATAAGTTGCTTCTTCAACACATGAAAGGTTCACATCAAAAGCATCGGTAATTTCAGCACCGGTGTTCATAATGCTTGCCATAAAGTTGAAAGAAGGAGTCTGGTTCATTGGCTGAACGGGATAAAGACCGTCAAGCATAGCAGTAACACCTATATTCGGTTCAGCGGGTGCAACATATTCGTATACCTGTACATCATCTACAGCAAAACCTGTAGCCCATGCACCATCATCGTTGTATTTAAATGCAATCTGAACGCTTGCTTCACCGATATAATCAGTAAGCATAATTTCAAATGACGTCCATACTTCAGCACCAGGCAATGAATCAACAACTGTCCATGAGGTACCACCGTCAATACTTACTTCTACTGTATGAAATCCACCGTATTCATTACTGGGAATTGCATCAAAACCAACTGCAGGATCAGTAGCAGATGACAAGTCAATAGCAGGTGTGATGAGCTTCATATTGCTCATATCACAATCACAGGCATCGTCATTAACTGCTGCATAAATTGTGTGTGCAGGTACTGGCCAATAACCGGAACTGGCATCAGAGTTGAATGTCCATCCCTGAGTAGCAGCACCAATTTCTGTGGTCCAGCCTGTAGGTAGAGCACCACCTTCAAAGTCTTCTTCCATAATAATTGTACCAACGTCACGAGCCTGATTAACAGGATTATCTTTATTTATAACACGCTGGTTTACTTCTTTCTGGTGGACAAAACTTTTTTGTCCGAATGATACAACTGTAATGAGTACAGCTGCAACTAAAAGTGTAAATTTCTTCATAACTTTCTAAATTTTGGTTTAAGATTTATTTCATTTAATTCACAAATATATACAATAATATGGAACAGTAAAAATTATTTCAAATACTTTTGCTTATTAAATATGGATTTAAGCCGCATGGAAATCACGCCAAACACTGCCTCGGAGAATATCCCGCCACTCATTTTCGAACTTCCGTGTTTGCGTTCAGTAAAGATTATCGGCACTTCCTGCACATCAAACCCCAGCAACCAGGCTTTGAATTTCATCTCAATCTGGAATGCATAACCAATCATGCGGATGTTATCCAGGTTAATGGTTTCAAGCACCTGTTTACGATAGCAAACAAACCCGGCCGTTGCATCTTTCACTTTCATGCCGGTTATAATACGTACATACTTTGATGCATAAAAAGACAACAACACTCTGCCCATAGGCCAGTTTACCACATTCACACCTGTAATGTACCTTGAGCCAATGGCAACATCGGCACCTTCTGTATCACACTTTTTCTGCAGACGTACCAGGTCCTCCGGATTGTGGGAGAAATCAGCATCCATCTCACAAATGTACTCATAAGCATTATCCAGTGCAAAACGAAAACCGGCAATGTATGCAGTTCCGAGTCCCTGTTTACCTTCCCGCTGCAACAAGTGCAACTGAAGCGGAAACTCCTTTTGCAGACCCTTAACAATATCAGCAGTACCATCCGGCGATCCATCATCAACAATTAACACATGAAACGACTCCTTTAACGAAAATACTTTCCGGATTATCGCTTCTGCATTTTCCTTTTCATTATAAGTCGGTATTATAACCAGGTTTTTACTCACATCATTCAGTTTCGATTTCAGCCTGTAAATATATACAACTCTCTCTGATTTTGAAAATATCCGGTCATATTATTAGTATGGCACATCCCGCCGGAAAATGGCGGGTCGGCCTGCAGCCTCTAGTTGCGTACTGCTCTGCCTGTGCTGACATGGCCGGGCAGGAGTTCCGCTCCGTCGCTATACTCTGCCCGTCGCTGCAGCACATGGCATCGCAGCACACAAGCTGCCGGCTTCCGTCCTTGTGCGGCTTGGGCATTACGACCTGCAGGGTCGTACCCATCAGGTTGCTGCATAAATTTGAGTCAGCATGTAAATGTTATTATCAAACTGACCCTGCAGGTCAGGCCAAACTCACCTGACAGGTCTTCCGGAATTCAATGAACATGACTAATAAAAGACCAGTGTATTTGAAAAAATGACCCGCAACATGGCACAAATGTACCAGTCCGCCACCCGCCTGCCGGACGGGCAGGACTGGCTGAAATAGCCCCGGGTTTCAACCCGGGGTAACATAATGCGGTGAAATAACAGGTTTTTGGCATGCATTTTTGCATTGCTTCGCTGCAAAATATCATGCCAAAAACGGATACCTTATTGCCGCATACCCCGGGTTTCGGATGCTTATCCTCACCCGGGGCTATTTACATTTGAGCCCTTCAGGCTCATTATACCAATCAACACCATGCGCAACCTGTTATGTCAGCATGATTTGCAGGTATAACGCAGAAATAAACCAATACCTGCATTGCATGAAGACCTCATATATTACGACCTGCAGGGTCGTACCCATCAGGTTGCTGCATAAATTTCAGTCAGCATGTAAATGTTATTATCAAACTGACCCTGCAGGTCAGGCCAAACTCACCTGACAGGTCTTCCGGAATTCAATGAACATGACTAATAAAAGACCAGTGTATGCGGTTTGGCATTACGACCTGCAGGGTCGTAACCATCAGGTTGCTGCATAAATTTGAGTCAGCATGTAAATGTTATTATCAAACTGACC
>CAYQMB010000106.1:0-10360 GCA_964418565.1 uncultured Bacteroidales bacterium
TCTCATTTTTTAAATGTTTTTCATAGCCTTTATTTCTTGCATTAATTCTTTGTTGTTTTCTTTAAGTTCCTGATTTTCTTTCTCCAATTCTTTCAACCTTTCATCCATTTCAAACAAATACAGGTATATTTCTTCGGTATTTTGCATTAAGCCTTGCATTGTTTTAAACACGGGGACACCGCTTTCTACCATTTCGGATTCAGGTAGCATGTATGGCATGTGAGAATTTTCAAAAATCATTTGCTTTCTTTTCCCCAGGGGCATCAACTCATATTCAGGTTGAAAAACAAAATCAGGCATACATGAAAACTCCTCTACAATCCATTCTTTTGATCGTATTTTTCCGCAAACATCCAGCTTGTAATCCGGGCTGCTCGTGCCTATCCCTACATTGCCACCAAAAGGGTTCAATGCCAATACGCCAAGGGCATCGCTAAAATTTCCATTATTATGGCCTGACTGTATAAAACTTTTTCTTTCATTCCAACCTCCTGAGGTAAACATAACCAACGCATTGTTGCTGTTTTCTAATTTCAGGATGCCTTGTTTGTTCCAGTCAGTTTCTGCATTGCTACCTGATGCTGTAATGTTATCAATACTTTCAGGATAACGGCTTTTAATGTGCATTTGGAATTTCGGATTGGTGGTTCCAATGCCCACCTTACCCTCCGGTGTTATGCGCATCCGTTCTTCAGGTGTAGGACAAACTCCCGTTAAAAATCTTAATCCGCCGCCATAAGGGGAAATGCCACAATGATCTATATTAAAATAACTAACTGGAGATTCAGGTTCTGGTACTACCTGCAAGTCTGTATTCAGGATGCTACGTGAATTTTCATTACGCATTTCAATGCTCCCGTATTTCACTTTTACTTCCCCCACCACATCCAGTGCTGCCTGTGGACGCTGCACGCCAATGCCCATCCTGCCTTTGGTAAGCGTGAGGTTGCCGCCGTGCACATGCAATCGCGACATGGGCGATATGGTGCCTATCCCCACAGCTCCGTTGTCCTGCATGGCCATCACGGTATGTTTGTTTTCGGCATCAATGAATTGGAGGCTACCTGGCATTTTGTTGTTGTAATTGCTTACCGTGGGCTGTATGTCCCATGTGGTATGGTTATCTTCCTGGGGCACGGTCAGTTCCAAACGGATGGAACCGCGTTTTTCGGTGTTGGTGATCAAGCTGTCACGCTCTCTGATATCCTGATCCATCAATGTGGAATCAATGTTTACCTTTGATTTTGGAAGACGAGGATGCGGATCGTAACCGGATTGCCTTGTTTCTTTTACATGCAGTTTTTTACCCGGAGTATCTGTACCTATGCCCACGTAGCCAGGGTTATTGTTGTTTATGATGGTATGCTTGCTGTCATTCCTTGACTGGATGTACAGATAGCCTCTTTCTCCCGGGACAAACATGTTATTGCCTTCTGCATATAACATAATGCTCCCCACTTTCAATTTGTTTTCAATATACACCCCGCCCCTGAATATGGCATTGCCGTTTACATCTAAGCGTGCCTGCGGATTGGTAATGCCTATGCCCACGTTTCCGTCCGGCAACAAACGCATGGCTTCGGTGGCATTTATTTTAAAAACAAGCGGCATATCGTTGGTAGTGCCCAAAAAGTCTCCTTCGCTGATCAAGTTTCCGTCCAACCTCCAGATGGGCGGGCCTCCCTGCCCCTGGGCATAAAGATTATCCTGATTAAAAACAAAAACGAAGGCAATTACACAAAGTACTGTAATGATGTAAGTTACCCCCCCCCGATTGGTTGGTCTCATTGGTGATTTTTTCATGTTGAATGCATGTTTGGTTTTATTATTAGCTAATATACAAAAAATATCTATACATATCACATATCTTAATAATATTTTACTTTACATGGATTTGTATTTGCACGCATTAGCATGTTATGTTGTACTTTAGGGTCCGCTTTTGTGTTGTATGTACTCACATACAAAACCAATGGCAATCTACGTGGTTTACTCCCCATTAAATCGGACAATACACTTTACGATTTTAAAACCATTAGACTTCTTCGGGATTAGTAATCCCATTTAAAACGTCCAGCCAACAATAAGACCTGCCCATGGCCCAAATGAGTTTGTTGTTAAAAAATACAAAGGTGTCAAACTGGATTTTATAAATAAGCCGCCTTCTTGTTTTTGGTAACGATAACCTATTTTTAACGACATAATTATATCATAATAGTCACCGTATTTTTTCCCAATATAAGTAAAACCCAAGCCCGTTTCAAAATGATGTTCATTGCCTGTAAAGTAATTTACCTGTGATGTAAAAATATAGTTATACCATTCATGATTGAGCGATGAAATTTCCAAAGGTAAGTATCCAATCCCTGATGCGATTGAGAATTTATTGTTTTCTTTATCAAACAGTATTCTGTCATAACCGATGCTATATTGATAAAATGAATTCCCAAACAACTCCAGATAAACACTGTTTTTCCTTAACGTTTCATTTACTTCCTTTAAATTATCATTTGTGATGCTATCGTTTTTTATTTCCTGTGATTTGCATTCAGCCGTTACTTCCAATAGTAAAATTGAAAGAATGAACATTAATAAAATATTTAAATGTTTCTCAGTAAATTTCATAGCTTACATATTAAAATGACTTTCCAATAGCAATCCCTATATGGGGTAAAAGAAGCATTCCATGCTTATTAACCGCTACATAAGGCAAAAATGCTCCTTTAAGGAACAAACCGTTTTTTGGATTCTGATAACGGTATCCGATGCGTGCAAAAATAAAATGTATATAAATGAATTTTGGCTCCACTACCTGAGAAGGATTATCAATATAATTTATTGAGATAGTGTAACCAAGACCAAGCTCAAGTTTATGTTTATTTCCTTTAAAATAATTAATTTGAGGAGACACAGAACCACTGTTATGTGGAAAGAATAACCATATATCATTACTATTACGAGGAAAATAAGTTAAGCCCATAGAAACAGAAAGCCCATTTTCATTTTTCTGAAAAATAACTCTATCATAACAAAAACTATAAAACATACCATTTCCCAAAAGTTCAAAGTAAACTGTATTTTTTCTGGTATCATTTTTATCAATGTCACTTTCTAAGCTATCCTTAACAGTTTCCTGAGCATGCAAGCCCGGGAAAATAAATAAAGACAACATCGCAAAAATGATTATGTGTTTGATTTTCATAATTTAACAAATTTAACAGTAATATATTCATTTTTATACTTGCCTTTAAGGTAATATGTTCCGGCAACCAATTGCGATATATCAAATTTCTGTTTACCGTTTTTTGAAGTAGTTGTTTGATAAATAATTGCCCCGGAAGGGTTATATATTTTTATTTTTGCACATATTCCTTTTTCCATGCCCTCTATATCAAGAATTATTTCATCCCTTGCCGGATTTGGATGCAGACTAAGTTTAAATTCTGTTGATACTTCCTGTTTATTATCTTTAAAATCTGTTTCAGTATCAGCAAAATTAATCTCTTGGTCTTCTGCACTGACGAAAGAGTAATCATGTACTACACTTACATATTCATTTACTGGATTTTTTGCAATGGGTTCAGGTGTTATTACCGTTGATTTTAAAATATCAGGATAGTCCATATCCGCGTCAATTTTTGCGTGCAACTTAGACCCGTTTTTTGCATGAAACCCGGGTTTAAAAACAATGGATTTACCAGCCCGCACATTTACATCGGCTCCCTCTTTACAAGTAAAGGTATTGTTATTTTCCAGTTCATCACTTCCAAATGTGAAGTTTTCTTTGGCAAGATAGGCAACGCTGCCATCAACTGTTTGATGGATGGTTTTATGATTTGTGCTTGGTGGATTTTCCAACCTAACACGTGGGCGTGTGGAGTTATCAAAATCTTCCTGTAACTCATTAACAACATAATCACGCGTGGCCTGACTTACATTTACATGCTCTTCGTTTGCTTGCATCCCATGTATTTTATCAAATGAAGTACGAATTTTACCACTGGTAATGTCATTACAGGTGGTATAATCTTCATGTGTATTATTTAATGTACTCGAATTTACATCAATCCCAAACGTCGTGGAGGTTGGCATAAAGGTAGCTTTGGTGTATTTTGTTTCTGTATCATCTATGTCAACATTATTGTTATCCTTACAATTAACAGAATATAAAGCTGTATGATAACCTCCAGGGGCATTTTCAAAAGCAAGCGAATTGGTCTTAGTAAACTTTTGCCTTTCCCCAACAATTTTTTTTCCCTCATAAATTTTATTAGTACCGGTGCTTGTTTCACATCCCCATGCCCTTCCATAAATACCCATAAAATTACTCCTCACATAATTAATTATTTTTTCACCTGCATTATTATACAATTTATCCGTACCTCCGTTTGTAATGTTGTAGTTTAATGGATTTACCGGATACCCCAATTCCTCTAATTTATCATATAGTCCTTCAAAGCTATATAAATCATCTATGGCATCATCATAAGGGCCCGGTTCAAATTCATTTTGTTCCGATATTTCAGGAGTAGGGTTTGTGTAATGGTAAATAAGCATTTGTTTTGCAGCAAAAGATAATAATAAATAATCTTGTGATAATGTTGGCTCCAAAAAGAAAAATGCTTCACTAAAATGATGTATAAGCCATTGTAAACCTAAAGGTATATAGGCTCCTTTGTGTGGGGAGTCAAAAGATATCCAGTTTTTAACATAATGGTTTTCATTGTTATTTTCCATTGTGGTTAATGTATATCTTGTAATAAGGCCGCCCATGCTTGGTCCAACGAGAACCATTTCTTCTGTTTTACTATCCCTGAATGTATTATTTAGCACATCGTTAAAAAAATGTCTTAAGGTATTTGCATTTTTATGTATTGGTCCGGCACCCCAGTTAAAATCAACAAATACAACATCATATCCAAGGTTTTGTAAATATGCCATTAAATTAGCTGAACTTTCAGTTTCCCAATGAGAGGGGTCACCATTAAATCTTTCAAATATGCCTCTGGTATCTCTATTTTTAGGTGGTGGAGGATCTTCTTCATCAATAATTGTTTCTTCATACGTGCGTTTATTACCAGGATCAAATCCATCACAAATAACGAATGGCCTACGAAGTTTTCCACTTTCATTTTCCGGATTAAAAAGAATGGTATATATAATACCATGATATACACTATATTCAGGGTTGCTAAGGTCATCATATTCTGATGGATAGTAATCTTGTAAGGTTGGAGCAGGGATACTATTTTCTGTTTTTAAAAATGAAAAATGAGAAAACACAATGTTATCTTCCAGTGTATTTATGTTTTCATAAGTAATTTTTACAATAACTTCATAATAATCTTCACCGGGTGCATAGGAGACATTGATAATTTCATCAAAACCAATGGTTTGAAATCCTTGTCCATTACCAAAGTCAATTTCTATTGTTTTTACATTTTCTTCTGTATTATTTGTAAAAAATAATGCTTCTGGTAAAATGAATTTTATATTATCTCCCATAATATTATAGCTCAAACAACTTGCAGCAAAGGCTCTATGGGTTGTAAACGCAAAAGAGTCTGCTCCATTAACACTTAATTTGGTATCAGTTTCATTAAATACTCCATTATTCAAATATTCTTGTTTAATGCGGTTGTAACTAAAATCAATAATACTAATTGGTCGTACACGTCCATTTTGGTTATAATAATAATTTTCTCGAATGTTTTTAATTTTATTATATTCCATTATTATATCCGGCTGGTAACTCGCTAACCTTAGGGTTCTGGTAATATTGTACCAATCTCCACTGGATATTGAAGTAACCGCATCGTAGCCATTGATATTTAAAATAACACTATCATATACTGTTTGATCAACCAATATATTTGTTTTAACCATATTGGAATCAATTTCTGAAACATAACTTTTTGTATCATCAAAATAATTTGGATTTTCTATAATATTTGCAATTTGAGCAATATTAATATTGGAGAATAATAATAGAAAAGTTAATATTTTAATTTTTCTCATATTTTATTCCTCCTCTAATTTTTCAATTCTCGATTTCAGTTCATCAATGGTTTTTTGTTGCTCAATGGTGTATAGGGTTAATTCTTCAATTTTTTTAAGCAATTTTGTATTCATTTCGCCCAATTTTATGCCGTCTTTTGCAACTTCGTCTTCGGTTGGTATTTCTGGTAAATGTTTGTGTTTACGGATATAATTGTTCAGGTCAGAAAGACTTATCGGATTATAGTTGTCTTCAAATACATAATCAGGATAATCACTTGTTACAGCATCATAAACCACAATGTTTTCCTCCGATAAAATTGATCCGTTAACCGTGAGTCTTTCGCGGGGATTATTGAGGCCTATTCCCACATTGCCATCCGGTGCTATTCTTATTCCCTCTCCACCTGTGCCTTGCGGTGCAATAACCAATCCGCTTTCATTTTCATTACCAATTCCATTTCTAAAAAATATTCCAATGTCTCCCTCTTCAACAAGAGGAGGGTTCCAACCTTCACCTCCTAGTTTTGGCACAAAAAATATGCTTTCGTTTTCTTCATCTCCAATGATTACCGTTCTTTCATTTTCTTCACCACTATTCTCAACAGTTAGCAAGCCAGGAGTATTATAAGTATTTGCTTTGATTACAAGCTTCCCCTCCGGCGTTATCCGCATTCTTTCTGTTGAAGCATTGTTTTGCGTGTTGGTGAAAAACTTAATTCCCATGCCACAATGTGAGTACCCATTAAACAATGACCATGAATTTCCTTCACATGGCAATGGGCTGTCATCAATTTCCATATGCATGTAAGCAGACGTATAATCACCGATTTTAATGCCATCCTTAACATGCGCATGACCGTTTACATCCAGTGCTGCCTGTGGCCGCTGCACGCCTATACCCATCCTGCCTTTGGTAAGCGTGAGGTTGCCGCCGTGCACATGCAATCGGGAGGTAGGCGAAATGGTACCTATACCCACAGCGCCATTGTCCTGCATGGTCATCACGGTATGTTTTTTCTCAGCATCAATGAATTGGAGGCTACCTGGCATTTTGTTGTTGTAATTGCTTACCGTGGGCTGTATGTCCCATGTGGTATGGTTATCTTCCTGGGGCACGGTCAGTTCCAAACGGATGGAACCGCGTTTTTCGGTGTTGGTGATCAAGCTGTCACGCTCTCTGATATCCTGATCCATCAATGTGGAATCAATGTTTACCTTTGATTTTGGAAGACGAGGATGCGGATCGTAACCGGATTGCCTTGTTTCTTTTACATGCAGTTTTTTACCCGGAGTATCTGTACCTATGCCCACGTAGCCAGGGTTATTGTTGTTTATGATGGTATGCTTGCTGTCATTCCTTGACTGGATGTACAGATAGCCTCTTTCTCCCGGGACAAACATGTTATTGCCTTCTGCATATAACATAATGCTCCCCACTTTCAATTTGTTTTCAATATACACCCCGCCCCTGAATATGGCATTGCCGTTTACATCTAAGCGTGCCTGCGGATTGGTAATGCCTATGCCCACGTTTCCGTCCGGCAACAAACGCATGGCTTCGGTGGCATTTATTTTAAAAACAAGCGGCATATCGTTGGTAGTGCCCAAAAAGTCTCCTTCGCTGATCAAGTTTCCGTCCAACCTCCAGATGGGCGGGCCTCCCTGCCCCTGGGCATAAAGATTATCCTGATTAAAAACAAAAACGAAGGCAATTACACAAAGTACTGTAATGATGTAAGTTACCCCCCCCCGATTGGTTGGTCTCATTGGTGATTTTTTCATGTTGAATGCATGTTTGGTTTTATTATTAGCTAATATACAAAAAATATCTATACATATCACATATCTTAATAATATTTTACTTTACATGGATTTGTATTTGCACGCATTAGCATGTTATGTTGTACTTTAGGGTCCGCTTTTGTGTTGTATGTACTCACATACAAAACCAATGGCAATCTACGTGGTTTACTCCCCATTAAATCGGACAATACACTTTACGATTTTAAAACCCATGAGTTTTATCCGGGATTGGTGGGTTTTCATTGCATCGGAAAAGACGATGCAAGGATTTCAAGATGTATCTCCATGCCACCAAAGCTTTTTTTTCACGTTTTGAGCTCATCCCGGTAGGAAGCCATCCACAGACCTGCAAAGCACAAGGCTCCGTTCACGAGCAGAAGCTCATAAGCAAAAGCGTATCCCCATACGCGGGCAACGATCAGCATGATGAAATAACTCAGCACCGGAGACAAAATGGCAATGATGGGTACAAATTTCATTCTGAGCTGTCGCTTTGTTAATATCCCGAAAGCAAACATGCCGAGCAAAGGCCCGTAGGTATAGCTGGCCACGGTAAATATGGAATCCACCACGGAGCGGTCTTTTACCAGGCTGAAAATCATGATTACCACCAGCAAGAGCAGGGATACACCAATGTGTACCCGTGTTCTGAGACGTTTTAGTTTTTTTTCAGGCAGCTTTTTGCCATCCAGGATATCCACGGTAAAGGAAGTTGTCAGCGACGTAAGGGCCGAGTCTGCAGACGAATATGCCGAAGCGGTAAGCCCCAGAATAAAAAAGGCAAGCACCACATTTCCCAGTTGCGACTGTGCCAGCAGCGGATACAAATGATCTCCGTCAGCAGGCAGTGCGATGCCATTGCTTTGTGAAAACACCACCAGCAGCACGCCCAGGCTTAAAAACAAGAGGTTAAAGGGAATAAAAGCCAGCCCGTAGGTTACCATATTGGTTTTGGCTTCTTTCAGGTTGCGGCATGACAGATTTTTTTGCATCATATCCTGATCCAGGCCGGTCATTACAATGGTAATCAGCATACCGGACAAAAACTGCTTGAAAAAATGCTGCCGGTTTTGCCAGTCATCGAACACAAACATGCGGGAATAATCGCTGTCGCGGATAACATCTACCATTCCGATAAAGGACAAATCCATTTGTCTTGCTATGATCACCACGGTAGCCACCACAGCGGTCAGCATCAGGGCTGTTTGCAGAGTATCCGTCCAGATGATGGTTTTAATGCCGCCCCTGAAGGTGTACAGCCATATAAACAGAATGGTAACGATAACGGTCACCCAGAAGGGCACATTCCAGGCATCGAATACCACCAGTTGCAGGACTTCAGCAACGATAAACAGACGAAAGGATGCCCCGATTGTACGGCTGAGCAGAAAAAATGCCGCCCCTGTTTTGTATGCCGACAAGCCAAAGCGCTTATCCAGATAGCCGTAAATGGATGTCAGGTTCATGCGGTAATACAGCGGCAGCAAGACAAAGGCAATCACCAGATACCCCAGGAAATAGCCCATCACCATCTGCATATAAGTAAAATTTGTATCAAGCACCCAGCCGGGCACGGAAATAAAGGTTACTCCAGAAAGCGAGGCCCCCAGCATGCCAAAAGCCACAACAAACCATGGCGATTTGCGGTTCCCCAGAAAAAAGGCAGCGTTATCCGCCTTTCGCGATGTCAGTTGGGATACAAGCATTAGCAGCAAGAAGTATCCCAGGATCATTCCCAATACTACAAGTGGTGTCATGCGGCGAATATAGGGATAATTTAAAAATTGATGCGAAGCTCAGCGCATGTTTTCCTGTTTTAAGCTATGGGTCACCCAAAAATTTATAAGAGGAATCGCTTTTGAGTACGTTGCCATACACCCGGACTGCGTTCCTTGTCCGGGCTTAACGACAATTTGTCCACCTCGGCAGGTGACGAATTTTGATGGGGACAGAACGTTTACTTCATCATTCGGTGTTCATGTTTCGTTATTCGTAATTCAAATGGAAGAGCTGGTGAAGGATGAATGTTGAATGTCGAATATCGAACCGTAGAATGTCGAATATCGAATGATGAAGTGAAGATCGAGCAACCTGCCAGGTCACCACGCATCGAAGGAATACGTATGTTTTGGAATATACCGTTGAATCATGCCGACCTGGTAGGTTTCTACGGTTCGATGTTATGGGCTTGCTGCAGTTTGCTTGCGCCCTTTCAGGGCTTGGTATTGATTTGCGTTGGATGCATCGGGCGTTGCCCGATGTTATGGGCTTTCGCCCCGTTGGGGCTATGAGTTTTGTTTCTACATCTCCGTTGGCTGACTGCACCCAATGTTATGGACTTTTCCCCCGGTGGGGCTTTAGATTTTTTTGTGAATATCGAATTTCGAATGTCGAACCGTAGAATGTCGAATGTCGAATGTCGAACCGTAGAATGTCGAATGATGAAGTGAAAGGAAACCATGTTGCCAAATGATGATGCGTTTGCTGTGTAAGAATCAACTCATTTTAATCGATACACAACTTCGAAATTCTCGCTGGTAAATGTTAATGGCTTTCG
>CAYQMB010000107.1:0-10243 GCA_964418565.1 uncultured Bacteroidales bacterium
TTGATGGATGTTTCATTTAAAAACCTGCTGGAACTCATCTACAGTATTTTTTAATCATTGATTTGTGAGTTAGCATGGCTGATGTTGAAAAAAAATGGTACGTGATCCGGGCGATAAGCGGTAAAGAGAAAAAAGTTAAAGAGTATCTCGAAACCGAAATTGCCCGAAGAGGACTGCAAGATCAAGTCCCGAATATTCTGATCCCAATGGAAAAATTCTATCAGGTCAGAAATGGGAAAAAAGTGTCCAAGGAACGAAATTATTTCCCCGGATATGTCTTGATCGAAGCTGCTCTCGATGGTGAAATTATGCACCTCATTAAAGATGTGTCTAATGTTATTGGTTTTCTTGGCTCAAAAGCTGGTGAACCCGTGCCCCTGAGAGTGTCAGAAGTCAACAGAATCTTAGGAAAAGTTGATGAACTTGCAGAACAGGAAGAAGAAATCAGCATCCCGTTTTATGTTGGCGAATCTGTGAAAGTGATTGATGGACCTTTCAATGGTTTCAATGGAACCATTGAAGAAGTGCACGAAGAAAAGAAAAAACTGAAAGTAATGGTGAAAATCTTTGGAAGAAAAACACCATTAGAATTGAGTTTCATGCAAGTAGAAAAAGAGTAAAATTATGGCTAAACAAGTAGAGGCCCTGATCAAATTGCAAATCCGTGGTGGAGCTGCGAACCCCTCCCCGCCGGTTGGTCCCGCACTGGGCGCCAAAGGCGTGAACATTATGGAGTTCTGTAAGCAGTTCAACGCACGTACGCAAGAACAGGCCGGTAAAGTTTTACCTGTCATCATCACAGTGTATGGTGACAAGTCGTTTGATTTTGTTGTTAAAACCCCGCCGGCTGCCGTTCAATTGCTCGAAGCCAGCAAACTGAAAAAGGGTTCTCCCGAGTCAAACCGAAATAAAGTGGGTTCGGTAACCTGGGATCAGGTGAAAGAAATTGCAGAGGCCAAAATGGTCGACCTTAACTGTTTTACAGTGGAGTCTGCAATGAAAATGGTTGCTGGAACGGCTCGTAGTATGGGGATTATCGTCAAAGGTGATGCCCCGTTTGATAATTAATTAAGCGTGACTCGAAATGGCAAAAAAGACAAAAAACAGAAAACAGGCGATCGAAAAAATCGAAACCGGAAAAAAATATCCCATCGATGAGGCCGCTGGATTGGTAAAGCAAGTTTCAACTACCAATTTTGACGCTTCAGTGGATATGGATTTCAGGCTTGGTGTTGATCCCCGTAAAGCTGACCAGATGGTGCGTGGTATTACTACGCTGCCGCATGGTACAGGTAAAGAGGTTAAAGTGCTTGTTTTGTGTACACCAGAAAAAGAGGAAGAGGCAAAAAATGCCGGCGCCGATTATGTTGGTCTCGATGATTATATCGAAAAAATACAGGAAGGATGGACTGATATGGATGTTATTATCACCATGCCTCCGGTAATGGCCAAAATAGGACGTCTCGGTCGTGTTCTCGGTCCTCGTGGATTAATGCCTAATCCAAAAAGCGGAACTGTCACTATGGAAATCGGAAAAGCTGTCGAAGAAGTGAAAAAAGGCAAAATCGATTTCAAAGTTGACAAATTTGGCATTATCCACATTAGCATTGGTAAAGTATCCTTTAGCCCTGAGCAGATTCGCGATAATGCGAAAGAAATCGCTCAGACGATTGCCAAATTAAAACCGGCATCATCTAAAGGTACTTACATGCAGAGTGTGCACATTTCCAGCACCATGAGCCCGGGTATTCAACTCGATCCAAAGTCTTTGGTGTAAAAATTTAGACTTTACTTCTATGATGAAAAGAGAAGACAAAAACAAACAGATTGACCTTTTGGCTGAAGAGGTGAACAAATTCGATCACTTTTACCTTACTGATATTAAAGGTTTAAGTGCCGAAGAATCCACCGATTTGCGCCAGAAGTGCTACGAAAAAGAAGTAAAGCTTACCATGGTAAAAAATACCCTATTTAAGCGTGCGCTTGATAAGGCTGACGGTGAGTTTGAAGATCTGTATCAGGTCTTGAAACAAAACACATCCGTTATGTTTGCCAATACAGCAAACGCGCCGGGTAGGGTGATTAAGGATTTCCTTAAAGACCATGATAAGCCCCTTCTTAAAGGTGCCTTTGCAGCTGAAGGTATTTATGTCGGCGAAGATCAACTCGAAACTCTGGCTTCACTGAAGTCAAAAGAAGAGCTCCTCGGCGATATTGTACACCTGTTGCAATCACCTGCACAAACTGTTGTATCACAACTCCAGAGCGGAGGACAGACCATCGCTGGTCTGACAAAGGCTCTGGCCGAAAAAGAGTAAGTAATAAACTAGTATTGAAATCATTTTAAAAAAGTATAGTAAAATGGCAGATCTCAAAAAATTAGCAGAGGAATTAGTAAATCTGACTGTTAAAGATGTCACCGAACTCGCTGACATCCTCAAAGAAGAGTATGGTATCGAACCTGCTGCTTCTGCTCCTGTTGTTGCAGCTGCGGCTGGCGGCGAAGGCGAAGCTGAAGCTGAACAGACTGAATTCGACGTTATGTTGAACTCAGCAGGACAGGCTAAACTCAAAATTATTAAGGTTGTTAAAGAATTGACTGGATTAGGGCTTAAAGAAGCTAAGGCTCTTGTTGATGGTGCACCTGCTGCTGTAAAAGAAGGTGTGGCTAAAGAAGAAGCTGAGCAGATTAAAGAAAAGCTCGAAGAAGAAGGCGCAGAAGTTGAGCTTAAATAAGCTTAACGTATATTAACGATTTTTAGGTTTAAAACCAGGCAAACTGGTTTTAAACCTTTCGTTGTTATATATTTTCCTTTAACTAATCCAACGTCAATGTCAGTACAAAAACAGCAGAGATATTCATTCTCAACCACAAAAAATCAGTTAGATTATCCTGATTTTTTAGCAGTACAGTTGAAATCGTTTAAAGATTTCCTGCAACTGGATACAACACTTGAAAAAAGAAAGAATGAGGGATTGTTTAAGGTGTTTAATGAAAACTTCCCCATCACCGACACCAGAAACAATTTTGTTCTTGAGTTTCTCGATTATTCAATCGATCTTCCCAGGTATACAATCAAAGAATGCATAGAGAGGGGATTGACATACTCTGTCCCGCTCAAAGCTAAACTCAAACTTTATTGTACAGACCCTGAACACGAAGATTTTGAAACGACTATTCAGGATGTATGGCTTGGTACTATACCTTATATGACCCCCAGAGGTTCATTCGTCGTTAATGGTGCTGAGCGTATTGTTGTGTCTCAATTGCACAGATCTCCGGGCGTTTTCTTCGGTCAAAGTCTGCATGCTAACGGTACAAAGCTTTATTCTGCCAGAATTATCCCGTTTAAGGGTTCCTGGATGGAATTTGCTACCGATATCAATTCGGTGATGTTTGCATACATCGATCGAAAAAAGAAATTGCCGGTTACAACACTGCTAAGAGCAATCGGTTTCGAAAGTGATAAAGAAATCCTCGAAATCTTCGGCCTGGCAGAGGAAATTAAAGCAAATAAAACCGCACTGAAAAAAGTCGTCGGTCGTAAACTTGCTGCCAGAGTGCTACGCTCATGGGTAGAAGACTTCGTTGATGAAGATACCGGCGAAGTTGTTTCAATTGAACGAAATGAGGTGATTCTCGACAGAGAAACCGTTATCAAACAGGAGCATATCCCGACAATCATTGATTCCGGGTCAAAAACCATCCTCGTTCATCGCGAACAATCCAAAACATCTGATTACGCAATTATTTACAATACGCTTCAAAAAGATCCCTGTAACTCAGAGAAAGAAGCGGTTGTGTACATATATCGCCAGTTGCGTAACTCCGAACCACCAGACGATGCCACCGCAAGAGAAGTGATTGATAATCTGTTCTTCTCAGATAAACGCTACGATCTTGGTGAAGTTGGACGTTACAGACTGAACAAAAAACTCAAAATTGACATTGATGTCGATACCAAAACATTGACAAAAGACGATATCATTGCCATCATTAAATACCTCATCGAGCTTATCAACTCAAAAGCCGATGTGGATGATATCGACCACCTTAGTAACCGCCGTATCCGTACTGTTGGTGAACAGCTTGGTAATCAGTTTGGTGTCGGACTTGCACGTATGGCCAGAACCATTCGTGAACGTATGAATGTCAGGGATAACGAAGTTTTCCATCCTACCGACCTTATCAATGCCAAAACATTGTCATCGGTTATTAATTCATTCTTTGGAACCAACCAGTTGTCTCAGTTTATGGATCAGACGAATCCACTGGCTGAAATGACACATAAACGCCGCTTGTCTGCCCTCGGCCCGGGTGGTTTGTCTCGTGAACGCGCCGGTTTTGAAGTCAGGGACGTGCATTATACACATTATGGCCGTCTGTGTCCTATTGAAACACCGGAAGGTCCTAACATTGGGCTGATTTCGTCACTTTGTGTGTATGCTAAAATCAATGAACTTGGCTTCATCGAAACACCTTATCGAAAGGTGGAAAGTGAGCAGGTGAAACTGAATGATACTGATGTTGAATACCTCAGCGCTGAGGAAGAAGAAAATCACGTTATCGCTCAGGCCAATGCGCCCATTGATGATGTAGGAAAATTTCAGTCAGATAAAATCCGTGTTCGCCATGATGGTGAATATGCCGTCACTGAACCTTCGGATATTCAACTAATGGATGTTGCTCCTAACCAGATCGCTTCCATTGCTGCATCACTTATTCCTTTCCTTGAGCATGATGATGCAAACCGTGCCCTGATGGGATCAAATATGATGCGTCAGGCTGTGCCCCTGCTCAATAACGACTCCCCCATTGTGGGTACCGGTATCGAAGCGCATGTAGCCAGAGATTCCAGAATCCTGGTCGTAGCGGAAGGTGATGGTGTGGTTGAATTTGTGGATGCTGAGAAAATTATTATCAGGTATCACAGAACTGAAGACGAACAATTCGTCTCTTTTAAAGATGATACAGTAACGTATCCATTGACCAAATTCAGAAAAACCAACCAAAACAGCAATGTTAACATCCGGCCAATTGTCAGAAAAGGACAAAAGGTTGATAAAGGAGATATCCTTACCGAAGGATATGCTACCGAAGATGGTGAACTTGCCCTTGGCAGAAACCTGAAAGTGGCTTTTATGCCATGGAAAGGATACAACTTTGAGGATGCCATTGTTATCTCTGATCGCGTTGTGCGCGAAGATATGTTTACATCCATCCATATTGAAGAACATCAGATGGATGTCAGGGATACAAAACGCGGACTTGAAGAATTGACCGCCGATATTCCCAATGTTAGCGAGTCTGCTACCCGTAACCTGGATGAAAATGGTATCATTCGTGTTGGTGCCACAGTAAAACCCGGGGATATTATGGTGGGTAAAATCACTCCAAAAGGAGAAACAGATCCATCCCCTGAGGAAAAATTGCTGCGGGCTATTTTTGGAGATAAAGCCGGTGATGTCAAAGATGCTTCTATGAAAGCTTCTCCATCAACATCAGGTGTTGTTGTGGATAAAAAACTGTTCTCAAAAACATTCAAAGACAGAAAAACCAGGAATCAGGAAAAAGTTCTGGTTGAAAATATTCAGAATGAATTTGAACAGGCTGGTGCTGAATTGAAATCTAAACTTGTCGATAAACTTTTTATCCTGGTTAACGGAAAAACTTCTCAGGGAGTGAAAGACAATTTTGGTGCCGAGCTGATCCCCAAAGGAAAGAAATTTACTCAGAAATCGCTCAACACTATAGATTACCTGAATGTCAGTCCCTCAAAATGGACAACCGATAAGAAGAAAAACGGAATGATAGAAACCATTCTGCAGAATTACCTTATCGAGTTTAAAGAGCTTGAAGGAGAATACAGGCGCCGCTCACTCAACCTAACCATTGGTGATGAGTTGCCAAATGGCATTGTCCAGATGGCAAAAGTGTATCTCGCCAACAAACGTGTTGTTAAAGTTGGTGATAAGATGGCCGGACGACATGGTAATAAAGGTATTGTTGCGAAAATAGTCCGTCAGGAAGATATGCCTTTCCTCGAAGATGGAACCCCGGTTGATATTGTACTCAACCCCTTGGGTGTGCCTTCACGTATGAACCTTGGACAGATTTACGAAACTGTGCTTGGATGGGCAGGTGAGAAACTGGGAATGAAATTCGCCACTCCCATTTTTGATGGTGCAAGCCTTGATGAGATCAATGAGTATACGGATAAAGCCGGTGTTCCGCGCTATGGCCGCACACATCTGTTTGATGGTGAGACTGGTGAGAAATTCCACCAGCCGGCAACCGTCGGTATCATTTACATGCTCAAACTCGGGCATATGGTGGATGATAAGATGCATGCGCGTTCCATTGGTCCTTACTCGCTTATCACACAGCAACCACTTGGCGGTAAAGCACAGTTTGGTGGACAACGCTTTGGTGAAATGGAGGTATGGGCTCTCGAAGCATTTGGGGCTGCCCATATCCTGAGAGAAATCCTTACCGTGAAATCTGACGATGTGAAAGGTCGTGCAAAAACCTACGAATCCATCGTTAAAGGTTCTCCTATGCCTGCTCAGGGTATTCCTGAATCACTCAATGTGCTTATTCACGAACTTCAGGGTTTGTGCCTGAATTTTGAATTGAAATAATTGTTCGGATTTAATTAATCAGATATATGGCTTTCAGAAAAGACAAGAAAGTTACAAGTAACTTCGATAAGTTATCCATCAGCCTGGCTTCTCCGGAAGATATTCTGGATCGGTCAAGCGGTGAAGTAACAAAACCCGAAACCATCAACTACCGGACATACAAACCGGAACGTGATGGATTGTTTTGTGAACGAATCTTTGGCCCTGTCAAGGATTTTGAATGCCACTGCGGTAAATACAAGGGCATACGCTACAAAGGTATCGTATGTGATCGTTGTGGTGTGGAAGTAACTGAAAAGAAAGTGCGCCGCGAACGCATGGGACACATTAAGCTTGAAGTGCCCGTAGCGCATATTTGGTATTTCAGATCCCTTCCGAATAAAATTGGTTATCTGCTTGGATTGCCTACTAAGAAGCTTGATACCATCATCTATTACGAAAAGTATGTGGTTATTCAGGCTGGTGTGAAGGCAAATGATGGCATTAAGCAAATGGATTTTCTTTCCGAAGAGGAATACCTCGATATAATGGAAAGCCTGCCGGCTGGTAATCAGGTGCTGGAAGATAGTGATCCTGAGAAATTTATCGCTAAAATGGGCGCGGATGCTGTACATGACCTGCTCGGTAATCTTGAGCTGGATGAACTTTCATACAGCCTCAGGGATAAAGCGAATAAAGAAACGTCACAGCAACGTAAAAATGAAGCGCTCAAACGCCTGAGTGTGGTTGAAGCCTTCCGTGCCTCCAAAGATAAAAACCGGCCGGAATGGATGATCGTTAAAGTGATTCCTGTTATTCCTCCGGAACTGCGACCACTTGTCCCGCTTGATGGTGGCAGGTTTGCAACAAGCGACCTTAATGACCTCTACCGTCGTGTTATTATCCGTAATAACCGCCTGAAGCGCCTGATGGAGATTAAAGCGCCAGAGGTTATTCTCAGAAATGAGAAACGCATGTTGCAGGAATCTGTTGATAGCCTTTTTGATAACTCCAGAAAATCCAACGCGGTAAAAACCGATGCCAACAGGCCTCTTAAATCCTTGTCTGATAGTCTGAAAGGAAAACAAGGACGTTTCCGTCAGAACCTGCTCGGTAAACGGGTTGACTACTCAGCGCGTTCAGTTATCGTTGTAGGACCCGAATTGCAACTGCATGAATGTGGTTTGCCTAAGGATATGGCCGCGGAACTGTACAAACCGTTTGTTATCCGTAAGCTTATCGAGCGCGGAATTGTGAAAACCGTAAAATCGGCGAAGAAAATTGTTGACCGCAGAGATCCTGTAATCTGGGATATCCTGGAAAATGTTCTCAAAGGTCACCCGGTGATGCTTAACCGTGCACCAACCCTTCACCGCCTTGGTATTCAAGCCTTCCAGCCAAAGCTGATTGAAGGTAAAGCCATTCAGCTGCACCCGCTTGCATGTACCGCATTTAATGCTGACTTTGACGGTGACCAGATGGCCGTGCATCTTCCACTTGGAAATGCCGCTATTCTGGAGGCTCAGATACTCATGCTCGCTTCTCATAATATTCTGAATCCTGCCAATGGTGCACCAATTACCGTGCCTTCACAAGACATGGTGCTTGGATTGTATTACATCACCAAAGGCAGAAAAGGAGTCAAAGGAGAGGGGCTTACCTTCTATTCCCCGGAAGAAGTAAAAATTGCTTACAATGAAGGTCGCATCGCACTTAATGCAAACATTAAAGTGCGTGCCCATGATATTGATGAAGATGGGAACCCCATCCGTCATATTATTGAGAGTACTACCGGCAGGGTGCTTTTTAATGATATTGTGCCCAAAGAGGTTGGTTATATAAATGATGTGCTGACAAAGAAATCCGTAAGGGGAATTATTTCTTACGTGCTCAGCAAAACCAATACTGCCGTTACTGCCCGCTTTCTTGATGATATCAAGCATATGGGCTTTACTATGGCATTTCGTGGAGGCCTGTCCTTTAACCTTGACGATGTCATTATCCCTGATGAAAAAACAGAAATGGTCCAGGAAGGTTATGACCAGGTTGACGAGGTAGTGAACAATTATAACATGGGTTTCATTACCAACAACGAGCGGTATAATCAGATTATTGATATCTGGACACACACAAATGCGAAATTGACCCAGCTTGTGATGAATAAATTGTCTAAAGACAATGATGGGTTTAACGCTGTGTACATGATGCTTGATTCCGGAGCCCGTGGTTCTAAGGAACAGATACGTCAGCTTTGTGGAATGAGGGGCCTGATGGCTAAACCTCAGAAATCAGCAGGTGGCGGACAGCAAATTATTGAAAACCCGATTCTTGCAAACTTTAAAGAAGGCCTTTCTGTACTTGAGTATTTTATTTCTACCCACGGTGCCCGTAAAGGTCTTGCTGATACAGCACTGAAAACAGCAGATGCCGGTTATCTGACAAGACGCCTTGTGGATGTTTGTCAGGATGTGGTTATCTCTGAAAAGGATTGCGGAACATTGCGCGGTATCGTTGCTACAGCGATCAAGAAAAATGAGGAAGTGGTTGAATCACTTTTCGAACGTATTCTGGGTCGTACCACCGTACATGATGTTTACCATCCACAAAGCGGTGAACTTATTATAAAGTCAGGTGACCAAATTACCGAAAAAATTGCGCAGAAAATTGAAGAGTCTCCAATTGAAGAGGTTGAGATACGTTCGGTACTTACCTGCGAGTCTAAGCGTGGAGTCTGTGCCAAATGTTACGGACGTAACCTGGCAACTTCACGGATGGTGCAAAAAGGAGAAGCCGTTGGAGTTATTGCTGCCCAGTCAATTGGTGAGCCGGGTACACAGCTTACACTGCGTACATTCCATACAGGCGGTGTTGCTTCTAGAGCGATTCTTGAGAGCAGTCAGAAGGCGACTCACGGCGGGAAGATTGAATACCGTGACATTAATGCAGTGACATTAACCGATGAGGACGGAACAGAGAAAGTTGTTGTTCTTAAGCGTAACGGCGAGATAGCAATACTCGACGAGAAGGACAGGGAGCTTGACAGCTTTAAGCTGCCTTATGGTGCAACTGTTAATGTTGAGGATAAAAAGAAGGTAAAAAAAGGTAATGAGCTGTTTTCCTGGGACCCCCACAGGACACCAATTCTTGCTGAAATCGGCGGGATGATCCGTTTCGTTGATATTATCGAAGGTGAGACGATAAGGATTGAAGAAGAGCGGAAGGGGCAGGCAGGTAGACCTGTTGTAATTGAGCATAAAGGTGACAAGCATCCACAGATAATGATTGAAGATGAAGATGGCAAGATCCTTGATGTTCACTATTTGCCGGCAAGTGCAAGAATTGAGGTAACAGAAGGTCAGTCAGTTCAGGCTGGCCAGTTACTTGCTCATCAGCCTAGGGCGTCAAGTGGAACGCAGGACATTACCGGTGGTTTGCCTCGTATTACGGAGGTTTTCGAAGCTCGTAAGCCGAAGGAACCGGCAGCCCTTGCAGAAATCAGCGGTCGTGTAGAGCTTAAGAGTGACAAGCGAAAAGGCAAGATGACCATAATTGTCCGCAGTGAAAGCGGCATGGAAAAAGAGCATCATGTGCCTCGCGACAGGCATTTGAATGTTCATACGGG
>CAYQMB010000108.1:0-9653 GCA_964418565.1 uncultured Bacteroidales bacterium
AACGGGACATAAAAGCAACCCCGATTTTGCGTACTGCTCATAGCAACTTCAGTATTGTCACGACCCTGGTGACAAAGCTGCTGCCCCGGGTTCTCCAATCACCGCATCAGCCAGGTTTTTGCCCCAAGCTTTCAGGTCTCCACGCATCGAAGGAATAGGTTTGTTTTCGAATATACCTTTGATTCATGCCGACCGGACAGGTTGCTATCGATCGTTGCAAGTCAAAAACAGGGTTTTCGTGGCGCTTAAATCTCACCAGGTAAGTGTCGCTACTGAACCGATTGCGATCTGTTCTGTTTTAATTAAAAAGCGTTTTATGATAACGATATCAAATAACGGTAATATGCATCGGCTCGAAAACAGGCAGATACTCTCCTTAAGTGTAGAGGACGCCTGGGAATTTTTTTCAGATCCTGCCAATTTGCCGCTCATTACGCCTCCTGAAATGAAGTTTGAAATAACATCACCGGATATTAACGCCGGTACCTGGCCCGGCAAAATTATCACCTACAAGGTGACACCATTTCCATTGCTGCGCTCTGCCTGGGTTACAGAAATCACACAGGCAAAAGAACAAAAATACTTTATAGATGAGCAACGATTTGGTCCATACCGCTTTTGGCACCATACACACATGTTTTTACCCCACGAGCAAGGTGTTGAGATGATTGATCAGGTATATTATAAATTACCGTTTGGAATCTTCGGACGCATTGCCAATTCCCTTTTTGTCAGAAAAAAACTGAAGAACATATTTCTTTACCGAAAAAAGGTGTTGGAAGAAATGTTATCTTCAAACTAATGTGTCGATTATATTCAGAAATGATGGTTTCTTTTGAACAAATTTGTGTTTTACAAAAAAAATACTAATTTTAATGGTCGAACCATGCCTTAAAATCTGTTCAACATGAAATTACGCCTTATTCTTTCCGATCAACTGAATATTAAGCATTCCTGGTTTAATGAAACAGCATCAGATGATGTGCTTTACCTGATGATGGAAACCCGGCAGGAAACTGATTTTGTCAGATTACATAAACAGAAAATTCTGGGCATCCTGGGTTCAATGCGTGATTTTGCGCAATTCATTTCAGGTAATGGGCATAAGTTGAAATATATACGCCTGGATGATCCGGAAAATGAACAGAAACTGAGCTGGAACTTGTTCAAAATCGTTACAGAGAACAACATCACTGCATTTGAATACCAGGAACCCGACGAATATCACACCTTTGTGGAAGTGAAACAGTTTGCAGATGATCTGGATATCCCTGTGGAAATGGTGTCTACGGAGCATTTTTTTGCCGAAAAATCTGAATTTGCTCACTTTTTTGCCGGTAAAAAAGGCTATCTGATGGAACATTTTTATCGCCACATGCGCAAAAAACATCAGGTGCTGATGTGGGATGACGGTCAGCCTTACGGCGATAAATGGAATTATGACAGCGAAAACAGAAAGCGCTATCCCGATGATAAACCCGTTCCTGCTCCTTTTGTCTTTCATCATGATTTGAGTGATATAGATCAAATGCTGGATAAAGCGGGTATCAAAAGCATGGGGCATGTGAATCCCAAAGATTTTATCTGGCCGCTAAATCGTGAAGAATCCCTTGAGCAACTGAATTATTTCATTGAACACCTGCTGCCGGAATTTGGGCGGTATCAGGATGCCATGACAACGCGTGGCTGGACATTGTTCCATTCAAGGCTGGCTTTTTCCCTGAACCGGAAAATGATTCATCCCACCGAAGTGGTTAAAGCAGTAGTGGATGCATACGATAGCAAAGATTACGGCATTACATTGCCTCAGGTAGAGGGCTATGTCCGTCAGGTGCTTGGCTGGCGTGAGTTTATGCGTGGGGTTTACTGGCATCATATGCCCGAATACGCACAAAAAAATCATTTTTTTGCCGATGCCAAACTGCCGGATTTTTACTGGACAGGAGATACCAAAATGAACTGCTTAAGGCATGTGATAACACAGTCACTTGATTATGGCTGGGCTCATCATATCCAGCGGCTTATGATCCCTGGCAATTTTGCCATGTTGCTGGGCGTGCATCCGGATTGTGTGGATGACTGGTTCCTCGGTATGTACCTCGATGCTGTGCAGTGGGTAGAAATGCCCAATGGCCGGGGCATGAGCCAGTTTGCTGATGGTGGCATTGTCGGCACTAAGCCATATGCCGCATCAGCCAATTACATCAACAAAATGAGCGACTACTGCCAGAATTGCCAATACAACAAAGACAAAAAACTGGGGGATGATGCCTGCCCGTTTAATACGCTGTACTGGCATTTTTACAACCGGAATCGTAAACGCCTGGCCTGGATTCCCAGAACCAATCAGGTGTACGCTACCTGGGACAAGATGGGGCAGGATAAAAAAGATGCTTACCTTAAACAGGCGGATAAATTCCTGAAGATATTTGTTGGGTAACTTGCATCTTAACACACATTAAAAGGCTTTTTTTGAAATTAGTGGCAACCCTTACCGCCCGGCTGTCGTCTTTAGCAAAAGACAAGTAGGACTAAAACCATTAACCATGAAAAATTTAATTTCTCTAAGCCTGAGCTTATTATTTATGTTGGGATATGTCAATGCCCAGATTGTAACACAACAAGAGGCCGCGGAGTATGCCTCAAATGCGCTTTATTACCATTATGGAATAAATGAGAGGGTAATGCCCGACAGAATAAATACCTATCGTGAGGCAGAGACACCTGTGTACTATACGTTCACAACCAACGATGCCTTTGTAATCATATCGGCAGAAAAATCTTACCTGCCCGTTTTGGCACATTCCAACGAAGGTGGAATGCCTTCAGATCCCGACCGTTTGCCTCCGGCCTTTGTTGAATGGATGAATTCCCTGGCTGAGGATATCTCAGCAGTACGAAACGGACAACTAAGCATTGACCAGGAAAAATTACAAGCCTGGAATCTGGTTGAAACGCGCCAGCCCGGACCAGCACAGACACGTGGTGTTGCGCCACTTATGACTACCACCTGGAACCAGGGCTGCGGATACAACGGGATGTGCCCGTCCGATCCTTCCGGACCATGTAATCACGTGTATACCGGTTGCGTGGCAACTGCTCAGGCTCAGGTGATGAAATACCATGAGCATCCGGCCGGTGGTGTGGGAAGTGAATGCTATACCCATTCCGATTACGGAGAGTTATGCGCCGATTACGCGTCTGCAACTTACGACTGGGCATCCATGCCCGATAACAGTGGTGGTGCTGAGGTGGAAGAGCTTATGTACCATTGCGGTGTGTCGGTCAGTATGAATTATTCCCCTTCAGGTTCCGGTTCATACCTCACACGTGTCGATGATGCACTGATGGACCATTTTAATTACAGCACAAATATGGATTATGTCAGCCGGTGGAGTTTTGACCCTGCTGACTGGGAAGACCTGATGCGCAAAGAATGCGATGCCGGCCGGGTGATGGCGTACAAAGGATCAGGCTCCGGTGCTCATGCATTTGTTCTTGATGGTTATAATGATTTTGGTGAATTTCATTTTAACTGGGGATGGGGCGGAACCGCCGATGGTTATTATGCCATGGGTAATCTCAATCCTTCAGGACAGGATTATTCCGGCTCAAATTCTGCCATTATTGGTGTGGAACCTGAAGCCGATTTCGCCGGTCTGGATTTTTCCGGTATGACAACACTTGCCTGTGGATCAACACAAGCCGTGGATCTGTCAACTGGTGTATCCAATGTGAATGTCTATGGGAATGCCTGGCTTACCGCTGTCGGAAAAGAAAAAGTGTATGAATTTACAACTTCACTTCCGGGCAGAATTACCATCAACCTGAATGCTCCATCTTCAGACATTTCAGTTATTCTGCTTTCCCATCAGCACCGAGATTCGGTTCTTTCATATGGCACCAATGGTTTGATTTATGATAATTCCCTGCCAGACACTTATTATCTTGTCCTTGATGTGGCTGAAGCTCAAAGTGCAACCGCTGATCTGGAACTGATTTGTCCAACTGCCGATCCCGATCTGATTGCCCAAACAGTACAGGTGATTCCAAATACCATAGAGAGCAATCAGGCAGATGTCATCATGAAATCAACCGTAAAAAACATCGGAAATTCGGCATCTGCTTCCTGCGATATGGAATATTACCTTTCGGATAACGATACCCTGGACGGGGGTGATATGATGATTGCAAGTACGACCATTCCGGCCCTGAATGCCGGTAGCGATACCATAGTGGAATCTGTCCATACTATGCCTGTCTTACCGGCAGCAGGTTATTATTATGTGTTTGGTGTACCCGACGCATCCAATACCGTTGTAGAAACGGTTGAAGATGATTACGGCCAGACAAATGTGCAAATACCCGATACCGGTACGATGGATTGTACATCTGCAACAGCCATTTCAGATGGTGTGTGGTATTATGACAATACCGCTGTGAATGGTGATTCGCTTATCGATAATACAAACTGCACATGGAACCATACCGGAAATGAGATGATTTACACGATGACATCTCCCAATTCTGGTATTGCAGAAATTTATTTTACTGAAAAACACCACGGGAAAATGACCATGCAGGTTTTGCCCATATGCAATGAAAATGCCAACTGCCTGACAAGTTTGTCAATTTGGAACGCCACCGATACTGTGGTCAATTCTACCGTTAATGTAGAAGCTGGTGCAGTTTATTATTTGTTTGTGGATGGAGAGAACGACCTGAGTGGTGAGTTTGGTTTCAAAGTGGATTTTCCTGCAGCCTGTCCGGATGATACATTGCAGTATTGGGGCGATACAGCCCGCTGTGATGGCGATGGTGGACTGAACATGCAGCTAACCTGGGGGTACGATTCGTATCAATGGTTCAAAGATGGTAGTGCAATAGCCGGAGCAACGAATATGAGCTATCTGGCAGAAACAACAGGTGAGTATTATGCTGAAATCACGGAGAACGGTTGTACAATAGAATCCGATCACCTGAATGTGGCCTATAGTCCGGCGCCGGATACTGCTGCAATTGAAACCTTTACTGATACGCTGTTCTGTGAGGGTGGGTCGGTTGATATCCACCTTACCGCTGGCAATGCCTGGGATGTGCTGTGGTACAAAGACGGAGAACCCATCCCGGGGGCTACGGCTGATGTTTATACAGCAACTGAAACGGGTCATTATCATGCGGATGTTATCAATGTATCCTGCCACCTGGAGTCCAATGAAATTTATGTTCAGGTGAATGATCTGCCTGCAGACCTAGGCGAAACCATTTCGGTTGCACAGGATAGCCTGATGTATTATTTTCCACTTGATGATGATGCTTTGGATGCCTCGGGCAACGGGCATGGAATATCTTCATGGGATTGGTACCCCGTTGATGATCATGACGGAAACTTTTGGCAGGCACGGCAATTTATTGATTCAGCTACGAACGCCTATGTTTACACACAGTTTGATAATCCCACGGCATTTACGCATTCCATGTGGTTTAAATCCAACGATGGAAATGGTGGGTCGCTGATACTCTTTACGGATGACTCATGGTCTCCCGGAGGTACGCTGGACCGCTCTTTGTACATGTCTGATGACGGGAAACTACATTTTTACCTGAACAATTCGGGCGCTCCCGTGGAAATCACTTCTTCTGATACCTACAATGACGGAAACTGGCACCACGTGGTGATCAAAGCGGATACGTATGCTGAGATGATCATCGACCAGACAGAATACCTTAACAATGTTACCGTCCTTAACCTCGACGATTTTGCCGGTTACTGGCTTTACGGTGGGCATGATATTCCCTCCGGGGCAAGCAATCCCCCCGCTGATGCCTATTTTAAGGGTGGTATTGACGATCTTTATTACTTTCACAGAGCCATTGGCGATCAGGAAATTCCCCACATCGTAGGGAACCATAGTCTGCAGGCCTCACTTGCAAACGATACAATCTGTGGTTCAGGTATTGTGTACATGGATATTCAAAACTCAGAACCCGGAATTCATTATATGATCAGAGAAGTAAGTACGGGTGATACCTTATCAGTTACCGGAATGGGTACCGGAGGTGTGCTTAGCATTGGCGGAGATCTTTATACTGCCAGTACCGATTTTGAAATGCTGGCAACAGATACAACCACTGGTTGCAATCTCATTCTGAGTGATGTGTTCCACCTGGAAGTGTTACCCTTTCAAACGCCTGATGTTACCATTGCTTCTGGTTCAGGTACTGATGTGTGTTCCGGTGATGTTGTTAACCTGACATCAAGCACCTTTGCAGCGGGGAACAGCCCGGCATTTACCTGGTTGATCAACGGAATTCCCACCGGTGATGTGACAGATGTGCTATCAATAAGCTCACTAAACGACGGCGACAGTCTGCAGCTTGTTATGACATCGTCATACGCCTGCGCCAGTGTTCCTGAAGATACATCTGATGCCATTCATTTTAATGTGCAGGATTACCCATCCGTAAGCTTTACTTGTGATAGTGGTTATTGTGCAAGTGAAGATGTGAGTGTTACATACACCGGAGATGAAAGCGGGCTGTCCATTGCCTGGGAACTGAATGGTACAAGCCAAACAGAAACCGGTCCCGGAACACATAACTTTGACTATTCAACTCCGGGTATGCTTGATATCTCCGCCATCGGAACAACAAGCTTTGGTTGTGAGACCACAAGCACAGAAACTACCGAAGTTTATGCCAATCCGGTAGCAGATTTTACCATGCCTGCGCATCTGTGCGCAAATCAGGACTTTCAGGTCGAATACACCGGAACTGAAACCAATATGGATAGCATCGTATGGATGACCTCTCCGGCACCATCACAGATTGCATCCGGTATCGGAACGCATACCTTTACAGCTTACGGTTCCGGAAGTCTTGATGTTATGCTGGATGTGACCGATAACAATGGCTGTACGGATTTTGCCATTCAAACGGCTGCAGTACATCAGCAACCTTCTGTTGATTTTACCATCCCTGCCGAAGCTTGTGCAGGGCAACAGGTTCAGGCCGAATATGCCGGTACTGAATGGGATAATACGATTGTTAGCTGGTACATGGATGGTGCAGATCAGGGAGTGACAGCTCCGGGTACAGGTACGGTATGGCTTGATGTCCCGGAAACAAGCGGAACAATTGATGTCATGGCTTCTGCTATTACCGATTACGGATGTACCAACGATACGACCCACAACCTGACAGTTCATGAATCGCCTGTGCCTCCGCTTGATGATACTACATGGGTATGCGCTAATGCACCAGCCACCCTGGATGCCGGAAATCCTGGTTCGGAGTACCTTTGGACAACCGGAGATACAACGCAGGTAATTGATTTGTACAACCAAACCGGCTCCTTTGCTGTCGCTGTTGATAACGGCGTGTGCTCAATTACAGATACTACAGAAGTGGTAATGTATCCTTCAGATATGGTTACCTTTACTGAAGGCACTGATACCTTAATGTGCATTGGCGATAGTCTGTATCTTAACATCCCGGCACCATACTCCGGTGTCCAATGGCAATTGTATGATGATACTGTGACTGGTGCAGCACTGGCTTATCCGTACATCGGTCAGGACAGCGTGCTTGTGGAAGTGTTTGCCTATGATGAGAACGGATGCCCTGGAATGGATACCCTTATGGTGTATTATCATACCTGCTCCGGAATAAAAGATATTGCAGGAAACCTCTCTGTTGATATGTATCCCAATCCTGCAGGTAACAAGCTTTACATCAGTATTTCCGAAACCATCAGCATGGATATCGCAATTCACGATCTGACTGGTAAAGCCGTGAGATCAAAAACCAATTGTTATGGTGATACCATGTTTGATGTGTACGGACTGCCTGAGGGCATGTATTTTGTCAGAATTGATACAGGCAGAGAACTAATCACTAAGAAACTGAACATTGTGAGATAGACCACATGACGGGGATAGGTAAAATTCAAAGCCGCAGTTGACCGCCTGCGGCTTTGTTTTTTGTACCAGTTCAAAAAAAGACCGGCAGTAAACCGGTCTTTTTCAAATTGTGTATATATATTCTGTTTTACTGACGAGCGTACTTAAAATGTTTCTCAAATTCTGGTGTATACCGTGTCAATACCTCCTGGATTACCGTGGTGACTTCCTGTCGCTGATGACGACCTGCAATTCTGTATGAATCCTGTATGGTTTGTATCGCCATCCCGATTTCACGGTAATTGCTGTTGATTTCATCATCATCCAGGCTGAAATGGTAATTGAGCTCCTTATCGTATATGCTGACAATGTGCTCAAGAAGTGCATCGCCTTTTTCATTTTTACCCAGGTTATACCAGGCTGCTGCCATATCGGTGGAAAACAAATCCGGAATGAACACATTCATTGGAATCTGCTCTTCACAGCGTTCCAGCACTTCTATGGCACGGGCTGTATCGCCTTCGTTTCTCAAACGGTTTGCCAGCATGACAAAACGCTGCCTGAGTTGTACGATTTTTGTTGTGCGGCGAATGGTGAAATCTGCATAAATCGTCGTGTCCTCAATATTGCCAAACTCAAAGTTGTTCATCATGTTGTCGTAAAAAACTTCTGTATCAATTCTGGTGTTCCCTGATTTGATGGGAGTAAGGCGATATGAGAAGCCATCCAGTTGGAAGTAGGGGCTTAGGTTGAGGGTTTCGTTCCGGCCTACGGAGGTGAAATACACCGGCCGTTTCCATTCGAAATTGGCCAACATATCCAGGATCATCATCTGGTTTTTCAGCAGGTATTTCTGTTTGCTGTCCCAACGCATCTCATTTTCCATAAGATGTGCATCTTCAGGTTTTACAATGCCATAGTCAACGGCATTGGCCGAATCAACAGGCAACACAAACTTAGAAGTCGGGTAGGTGTAAAATGTATCGCCGGTACGTGAACGCAGTTTTGATTTTTTGTCGTTGGCAATATATTCTATGACCTTTTCTAAGGGTTGATAGCCCTTATATGCCGGGTTTTCGTAGCGGTAATTGATGTCCCGTTTTCCGGGTTCATATTTTTCTGCTTTCAGAGAAAATGGCATGGGCTCGGCCTCGTAGGTTTTCATCTTCATCTGGTCAATATACCAGTTGCTGGCAACATACGGCAGGCAGCACACTTTAACATCGGTCCGATACCCTTCCACTTCCTGAGCATACCAGATTGGGAAGGTGTCGTTATCCCCGTAAGTAAACAGAATTGAATTCGGCTGACATGATGCCAGGTAGTTGTGCGCATAATCACGTGCAACATAGCGGTTGCTTCTGTCGTGATCATCCCAGTTTTGTGCAGCCATCTGAAGGGGTACAAGCAAAGCAAAGCCTGTAGCAAGGGCAGCAGTTGCCGGGCCTTTAAACAAGCGTTGCAGCAATTTGTAAACACCCAGCGTTCCCAGGCCAATCCATATGCTGAAAGCGTAAAATGAGCCGGCATAAGCGTAATCACGTTCTCTCGGCTGATGGGGATATTGGTTGAGGTAGAACACAATGGCAATTCCTGTCATGATAAACAGCAGGGCTACAATCCAGCCGTCGTGTTTTTGTTTTTTGAACTGGAAGAACAACCCAATGAGCACAAGCAACAGGGGTAGCATGTAATATATGTTGTGTGCCTTGTTTTTGTAATGCTCTGGCATCATATTCTGATCGCCCACAC
>CAYQMB010000109.1:0-9648 GCA_964418565.1 uncultured Bacteroidales bacterium
AGCCATCCGGATTGCCATCTTTGTCCACTGAGGCAGCAGCACGCAGATCAAATCGCAGGGCATTGCCTTCGCTGTCATCGTTTGTCAGGGGTGTAACTTGTGTTTCATAGCCGTTTTCATTCAGTGTCCAGTTGTTCTCATTCATCTCCAGCACCACACAACGGCTCCATTTTGATTTGTCGGAAGTGATTACCACATCCACACTGGAGATTGTAGAGTATTTATCCGGTCTCATCGTAGCTCTATCATACACAGGGCCATATTTAAAGGTAGATGCAAGATAAGCTGGTGCCCATGTACCACCGAGTACCTGTTCAAAATCCTGGTTATCATCCTTACCAATGTAATCATCGTAATTGGTATTCGGATCCCAAAGCTCATTGTTTTGATAAGTACCACTGCGTATCCAGTTGTAATAATCCAGACGATCCGTATCCGGCAGAAACGACAGCCAGGACTCACCCTTGTATTCAATGCTTGCATCAAGAAAGCCGTTTTGGTAATGATTTTCATTCTTATAAGCTGCAGTCCCAACCTGCTTCATGGCAATGCTTATTCCGGCATCGGGAATGATTTGTTCGAAATTGTTCATTGTTATGCTTTGCTCAGACCAGATGGAATCGCCGGCACTGTTGATCAAAACCCAGTCGAAACCGGTTTCCAGCTTGCCATAGTAGGTTTCATCTGCATGCGTGATGTACAGGCTGTAATCATCCTGCGTCACACTCAGGGGATCCACAATGTTGATATTTACGGGGCCTGCACCATTTCTGTAGTCAGGCGTACTATCACACCAGGGATAAGCCGACATAATTGTATCAATGCTTTCAGGTCTCAGGTTTAATACATTGTTTCCATTGCCAAAGCCGGCAATTTGGGTAATCTCCACCCCGCTGCCATAATCAGAATTCAGGCCTGTGCCTCCAGATTCAGGCTCTGTTTTATGTGCTGTGGCTGTATAAACCGTGCTTTCTCCACGGCTTGTCAGGTAGGTTTCTTTTTGATATTCGGATGTTTGAGGATTCGTTGGATCGAACAGACAGTCGGTATTTGCTGCATAAGCTTTGGCAACAAAATGCATGCTTTTATGATTTACAAGTGCATCTGAATCCCCCCATGGAAATGCATCTGTGGTGATTTCAAAACTGTGGGCAATACCATCATTGGCAGCCTTCACTTCGGTACGGCTATACAATTCGGCATTGTCAGGGTTAAGCAGATAATTGACAAGATCTTCGGTGTTGTCACGGATATCACACTGAAATATTTCCCGCACTTTGGTGGTATCGTAGCGATCTGATTCAAAATCCACATCAGCATCTTTGATTTGAAACACCTGATATCCCTGAAATTTATAATAAGGATTACATTCATCAGCCTGCATGTCCTCATCTTTTTCCTTATAGCTTTCGAGGTAATTGTTTGAGCTCTGATCGTTCATGATGTGGAACACCAGTTTACCGTTAAGCTCCACAATCTCAAGTTCAGGATCATCCGGACCTTCCAGCTCACGAAAACAGCGGTCAAATTTTTCCTGTACGGCATCGCTTACCTGCTGAAGCGCTTCCACACTTGCAAAAGCGGATCCGCTATACGATCTGGCCCAAAGCGCAGCCATGGTCAAGTTATTCACTTCACCCGGTTGCATACTAACCGGACCAGTGTATGTATAAAACCTTCTGTCATCCGGAGGATTCCCTTCTGTTTCCTCAGACCAGCCAGGCACATCTGCCTCATTTACACCGTATCCACAAGGATCAGTAGTAGGACTACCGGGATACAAGAAAGATGCTTCTATATTACCGTCAGGAGAGGAAGGATATCCATTTCCCCCATAAATAAGATGCGTACCATCCTTCCATCTGTTTGTCAGATAATAGTAGTAAGCTAATGCTGTTGACGGCCTTGTCAACCAGGGACAACATCCCATTGTGGGATAATGTTGCATAAAACCAGTCAATCCCCAACGTTCATTATCCACAACACCATCATCAAAATTTTGCCCATTGATGTTACCATTCATAACATCAGCAGCAGAGCAATCCAACTGGTGTTCACCATCGACCAGCACCCAGTTGCTTTCATTGTCCACACCATCATTATTCTGAAACGGCCCTCCAATAACATCAATGCCAAATGCCGGCGGGTTTTCGCCATAACCAGGGTTTCCTTCATAGTCATCGTCATAATCATCACCATTGTATGCATATCCCAACCCACGGGATACATCACAACCTATCAGATCATCCATAGCACCACCAATATCAGCATCTGTCCAGAAACCAAAATACATATCATGGTAATGATTGGTAGACCGGTTTATGACATCATAGCGGTAAAATGTCTGATTGTTGAGCACACCATTAGTCTGAAAGGCAAAGGCCTGTGCCTGAACTTCAACTCCAAGCGGATTGTGTGGACCATCGTAATCCGGGTTTCCATTGCCCACATCATTGTAAACATACCAGATGGCCTGATCGCCTAGGAGTTTTGGATCATTATCCCGGGAATCTATGCAATCGAAATTATCGGTAATGCTGTCCTCAGGAAATTCAAAATACGGAAAATCTCCATCGTAAGGGTTGTATTCGCCATCATTGTTAGCATCCCAAAACGGTGCCAGATAATAAGCGTATCCACCCTGCGGGCCGTGGGCCGGCCAGTTTAGTATGATATCGGGAATCGTATAGCCAGGAAAGTTTTCTTCGGTATTGCAATCGGGATTCTGGCTGCATGCATACCAGTCTCTGAATTTCTTTACTTGGGATTTATTAATTTTATATAGTTTGTCGTATTCGCGACACACATCTGCACGCGTTGTGCCGGGCTCTGCACCAGTAGCAATAACCGGTCCGGGATACGCAGAAATTCCATACTGACGAAATTGTTGTGCCATAACATGGATATGATCGTTTTGGTCTTTTGCTCCAATCAAAAAACTACCGGCAAAACTGCTGTGTTTACCAGAGCCTTTGGGAATTTCATATTCAGGATCACCCTGTAAATCCCACCACATATCACCACCGGAATGTATCATAGCCCGGACGTTATTGATATCCAGGTATGTGCTTGACAAGGGCGGATCGCAATCGGCCACAGGAATGGTATCCTGTGCGAAAATCTGCTGTAGTGACAAGAAAAGAAGAATGAGAAAAACAACCTTGGTTTTCATGAGGTTTGATTTTTATATATTAACGGTATATGAGCAAAAGACGCTGCATATACCGTGGAGCTTTCCTGTAATTATACAAAAAAAGCCGCTACCAAAGGCAGCGGCTCATATATTTTTGATAACATTTTATTAAAGTGTCACGCGGGCACCAATTGTATGCATACCGGCAAACGGATTTGTGTCACGGTAGCTGTAATCAATTGCGAGCACACTTCCATTTTCATTCATTGGGATGTGAACAGAGAGCCCGGCGGAAGGACCAGTGAATGCAGTTGTTCGCCGCACCTGATCATCCAGAAGCCCTTTCTCATAAATATATCCACCACGCAGGTAGAGGATATCCTTAAACCCGTACTCAAGGCCAAAATGGAATTGGTCTTTTGTAAATGAGTTGGAAGTAAAGTTAGCCGCAATCACAAGCGTATGGTTAGTTACCAACTCTTCGCCATCGGCAGTTTCTTTTTTCTTGGCATCAAGATTGATGTAATATGAAGCGCCAATTTTAATGAGTGAAGGCAATTCAAATTCATCTGAGCGATGCTCAACGGTCATGGATGTTCCAAATTGTGAAACACCAATAAATGACATACCATCACCGGTAAATTTCATGGTGGTACCGACATTTTTCATTGAAATACCAAAGCGAAGGTTATCCCTCTTGCGATTACCCAGTTTATCTTTACCAACACCAGTAACATATTGGATACCTGCATCAAGGGCAAAGCCACTCGCGGTAGCATTGGGCAGACCTTCATTAATGATTTTCACACCCATACCACCGTAGATACTGTTGGAAAACTCCTGTGCATACGCCAGTTCGATATTGGTATAGCTGACGCTAAAGGTACCAAGACCACCTTCTGGTAAGGCTTCAGTTACGATATCTATATCACCAAAATCCATTGTCATAACACCTAGGCTAATGACACCAACTTCCCCAACTTTCTGGCTAAAACCAAAGTTATTTAGGTTGATACCAGAACCCACAAGGTATTGTGAATTGGTAAAAATCAACTCGGTTTTTGGTGTAAAAGCAGTACCGGCAATATTCTGATACAGCCCTTCGAGACCTTGAACACTTCCAACGTTAGCACTCCCCCAGCCAGAGGATCTGGCCCATGGGTTAATTAGCAGTTCCGAGGCTCCTGCACTACCGGCGCGTTGTTCGTTACCTGCAAATGCAGCAGGACTAACGAGCACACCGGTCAGGATAATTATCAGCAGCTTTTGAATTTTTGTTTTCATGACGTTATTCTTAAAATGTTATCCTAAACTATTTTTACTTTCATTAAAAGTTCTGTAAATCCGTAGGTCTGAGTGATCCAAACCATTTAACAACTTTCTCGCCAATACCAGGTGCATCAACATGCATGATATACATTCCACTGGCAATTTTGATGTTATAGGAGTTTTTCAGATCCCAGTCGATATACGAAGCAGCATTGTCTTTATTAAATTGCCTTACCAGACGGCCGCTCACATTATAAATGCTTATAGTACATTTCTGCGGCAGGTTGGTAATGCGCACTCTGTTATCCAATTGGGATGTTTCATAATATGAGTGACCATAGTATGGGTTTGGTACGACCCGAATCAGATCCAGTGCATTTTCAGCCACCTCATTTTCGTTGGTAAGCGTTTTAATATCGCCGGTCTGGAAAGTATACATCGGAAAGTTATTATTTTCAGGATTTTCAACTGCAAATTCCTCTATTCCTTTAAAATACGTACCACCAACTCTCAAGCGGATTTTAACATCAGTTTCCAGTAGTTCATAGCCCTGGTTCAGGTATGGGATAGACGTCCACATCATACCAGTAAGGGCATATTTTTTAGCGGTAAGGCTACCTGAATTCTCATACTCCATCATTTTATCATGTATCCACTCTCCTTCATCATAAGCAGGAGAGGAAATCTCGGGATTGAGAAGATAATTGGTATGTCCGAACACATAGATGTAATGTTTACCACCGAATAGCGGACCATTAAGGTTAAACAGGTTTGAAGACGGATTCCAGATCATATCACGACCATTTTCGCCCTGCAACCAGGAATCTTCACCGAATGCCATATTAAGGCGTTCTCCTGTTCTCACATCAATGGCATATCCGGGGAACCAACCCATGCCATGCGTACCGGAGCCATCCGGATTTCCATCTTTATCAACAGATGGAGACTGACGCAGATCAAATCTGAGTGCATTGCCTTCGGACAGGTAGTTAACCCGGGGGGTAACTTCCTCCTGATATCCCAACTCATTTGTTGTCCACTCGTTTTCAGCCATCTCAAGAACCACACAACGTGTCCATTTAGATTTATCACTTGTGATAACAATATCCACGCTTGAGAGAGGTCCATATTTATCCAGACTCATCTGGGCTCTGTCGTATATCGGGCCGTACTTGAAATCTGACGCCAGATAGGCAGGAGCCCACGTACCGTTCAGCACTTTCTCGTAGTACTGATTTTCATCCATACCAATGTAATCATCATAATTGGTATTTGGATCTTCCATCGCACCATCCTGATATGTACCAGAACGAATCCAGTTCATAGCATCCTGATTATCCCCATCGGGCAGGAATGACAGCCATGGTCGGGTTTGATCTTCAAACTCAATACTGGCTTCAAGGAATCCATTCTGATATTCATTTTTGCTTTTGTAAGCTGCAGGTGCTACCTGTCCAATCTGCACAGCGATACCCAGATCAAGCAACAATTGCTCCTGTTCAGCCATGGTAATCGAGTAATCAGATTTGACAGTATCATTGTTCTGATTAATAAGAATCCAGTCTGCACCGGTTTCCATTTTACCGTAATAATTGGCTTCAGCGTTAACAAATTTCAGAGTATATGCACCATCAGCCACGTTAAGCGGATCAATCACCTTAACATTAATCGGTCCGGTACCATTTTCGTAAGTCGGGGTGTCATCTTTCCAGGGAGCACCACTCATTATCTTATCGATGCTTTCCTGTTTAAGATCTATAACATTATTACCATTACCAAAGCCTTCGATCATGGTAATTTCAGGACCATAACCATATTCTGCCTGCAATGTAGTACCCTCATCAGCCGGGTCTTCCAAATGCGGCATAGCCTTATATTTATTAATATTGTTACGACCGGCAAGGTAAGGTTTCTTTTGACCATTAAAGGTTTCCTGGATTTGCTGATCATAAGCCTCAGTACTGTTATAACCATATGCAATGGCTGTAAAGTAATAATTTCTGTGGTTAATCAGGCGTTTATCACCTTGGGCAAATTTATCTTCGGTAATGACGAAACTATGTGATATACCATCATCAGCGCCATTCACCATTTCTTCAGGCACGTTTGCACCAAGCTCATCGGACCAGGTGTAATTCACTAACTGTTTTACGTCATCCTTGACGTCACACTGGAATATTTCACGAACAAGGTCTTCATTATCTCTGTCAGTAATCCCTGCTGATTCGTTTTTCAACTGGAATACCTGATACCCCTGGAAACGATAATACTCATCACAAGGATCAAGTTCACCATTACAAACGATTCGTGAGTCTTTCTCTTTATACTGTTCCAGGTAGTTGTTGGAATTTTCTTTGTTGTATAGATGGAAAATCAGCTTTTTATCCATTTCCACAATGTTAAGCTCGGGAGCATCCGGTCCATTGAGGACACGGAAACAATCTTCAAAAAGAACCTGTGCTTTATCATCGGCTCTTCTTACAGCCTCAACTGAAGCCCAGGCACCACCGGAGGATGCACGTGCATAAACAGCACCAACAGTAATATCGTTTACAGCTCCGGGTGTAAGGGTAAAGGGGCCTGCTGACTGAACAAAGCGTCTGTCATCAGCTGGGTTACCTTCTGTTTCTTCTGACCAGTCGCCCATTGGGTTACCGTCAGTTCCCCACCCGCAGGGGTCAGTCGTTGGTTGTCCGGGAAACATAAAGTCTGTCTGTACATCACTGGCACCACCACTTGAGTGCCCAGTACCACCAAACGAAAGCGCAGAACCATCTTTCCAATATCCGGTCAGGTAGTTATAATAGTCAATGGCGTCAACAGGATCTGTTGTTGCCGGGTTCCCGCCTGTTGTGTTATTAAAATACAGGAAGCGGCGCATTCCCCAACGTTCATTATCAACGGTTCCATCCTCATAGTTCAGTCCGTTGATGTTACCATTCATAATATCACCTTTGTTGCAATCCAGTACAGGGCGTCCGTTCACAGTATCGTAACTGGTGGAGTTATCCAGACCATCGGGATCCTGGTACGGGCCTTCGAAAAAGTCGATACCAATTGCAGGCGGTTGTTCACCATAACCGGGACTTCCTTCATAATCCTCATCCACTTCGTCACCATTGTACATATACCCAAGGCCACGACCCACATCACAACCGGTGTAATCATCCATAGCGCCACCGAGATCAGCATCAGTCCAGACACCAAAATAGGTTTCAAAAAGGGTATAAGTAGAACGGTTTATTATGTTATAATTATAAAATGTCATATCATTCAGCTCATCGTTGGTAGAGAAACCAAACGCCTGAGCTCTGAATTCCATACCAATGGCATCACCACCGGTTTCTGTATGTATATTTCCTTTATCGTTATATACCCACCATAATGTGGAGTCACCATAAATCTTTGGTGTTCTGTCGCGTGGACGGATACAATCCGGGTCATCAGTAATTCCTTCATCAGGATACTCATAATACGGGAAATCACCATCATAAGGATTATACACACCATCGCCATTATAGTCCCAGAACGGGGCAAGATAATAGGCATATCCACCTTCAGGACCATGAGCAGGCCAGTTTAGGATTTCTTCCGGAATGGTATAACCAGGAAATTCTTCAGCTGTATTACATTCGGGATCCTGCTGACATTCAAATTGGGCACGGAATTCATCCACCATTGATTTACCCAAGGCATAATGTTTATCGTATTCGCGGCAAACTTCAGAGGAAATACTGGCAATTTCAGGGCCACTGGTAATCAGCGGACCAGGCCAGAAGTCGATACCTACCTGCCGAAAACGCATGGCAGCCATTTTCAGCTGTCCATTGGCATCCAGTCCACCAACCCAGATTGAACCGGCAAACAAGGCATTTGGCCCGTTACCGGCTTCTGTAGCCGGAACTTCATATCGTGGATCTCCCTGGAGGTCCCACCACATATCGCCACCGGTATGAATAAGTGTGCGAATGTTATTCACGTATAATTCTGTCGATGTTTTTGCAGGTTCACATCCCGCAGCTCTGACAGCCTTTGCGTTAGCTCTTGCTGAATCGGCAGGATTCACATCAGCAAATCCTTGCATAGCAAGTAAACTTAAAACACTGACTCCGATTAATAATTTAAGGCTTTTCATCTTTATGATCGCTTTATTATGTTCTTACTATAAATCAGATTAAAAATTAAACTGTACTCCCAGGCGAATTGTCCTTGGCATGCTGTAATTGTAAGGACTGTTTATATACATGGAATAATAATTCCTGTATGCCTCCTCGTCATTCTGAGTAGCGATGGCATCCTGATAATCTGCGTAACTCAGGTATCCATCATCATCCGGGTTACCGGTATATCCATATACGTTAAGGACGTTTTTCGAATTAAGGAGATTTGAAACTTCAAGATAAATGTTCAAATATCCGTACTTGGCTTTTGAACCGGCTTCCTCATCTTTCCCTTTAAGCGTAAGACGGATGTCACGATCAAGGCGCATGTTAACAGTTGTACGCCAGGGTTTTCTTGATCCGTTAATTGAACCAACCAGCACGCCATTACGCGGACGACTTTCTTTTGAGTAAGGTGTACCGGATCCTGAATTCAGTGTAAAGTTCACACCTGTATTTGCCAGGAAATCGGTACCAAACCAATTAGGTCCATCGTATGGAGTACCATTGGCTTTACCACCAAAACGATAATCCATGGTTACCACAAAATTATGACGTTGGTCAAAATTCAGTGGGATGGTGGTTCTAAGGTTCGGCTGATCAGATTTGATAATATTCACACCAGAATCGAAAGATGAGCCCGTACCTTTTGCAAACTGTAAGGTATAAGATGCCCTCAATGAGACATTACCTGTTCTTCTTAAATCATAAGTTGCGGTAAATCCTTTTACGGTACCAAAGTCGATATTACCATAGGTATAATAATCAACCGGATAGGCACCCAGTACAGCAATAGCCTGCTGCATATCACGCATTTCACGATAAAAAGCAGACAGTTTCAAAGAAGAGGTGTTTCCAAGTTTTTGCTGATAACCCAATTCATAATCAATGGTTTTTTCAGTAATCTGATTTGGATTATTGATTGGATCACTATTCAACTGCCGTATATAGAGATACTGAATTGGATTCAGTCTTGCGCCATAGGTTGGGCGCTTTGACAAGATATCATAATGTGCAAAGAACAGGGCTTCATCAGAAATGGGGAATGAGAAAGCAACACGTGGCATCACGGTGATTTGTGGTTCA